>DASQLL010000498.1:0-14889 GCA_035630035.1 Pyrinomonadaceae bacterium
CCGCTGAGTGCCAAGATGTCGCGCGCGCAGGGGACGGTCAGCGTTCAGATAATGGTGGACGAGAGCGGCAACGTCATCAACGCGAAGGCGGTCAGCGGCCACCCGGCGCTGCGCGGGGCCGGGGAGGATGCGGCACGGGGCGCGAAGTTCACTCCGACCCTTCTTTGCGGGCGAGCGGTGAAGGTGACGGGATTAATCACCTACAACTTTGTGCTTCAGTAGGGGGCGCGCGGCGTTCGTTCCGTTTGAGAAAACTTGTGGCAAGGCGCGAGCGCCAGAATGTTTCAACCTAAGTGTTTGAAGTTTTCCGACAGCGCAGCTACGAGCTTGAGCGCATTGACAAGGGCGACTACACGCCCGAAGAGTACGAAGGGTGCTTGGCCGAGTTGCGGAGTGTGAATCGCTGGCTCGGCGACGTGAGCGCGCTGCGCCGTTCCGTGCTGCCGGAGATCGGGCGCGACGGCGCGCGCGAGTTCTCGATGCTCGACGTGGGCGCGGGAACGGGCGAGCTTTTGCGCGAGTCGGCGCGTTGGGCGCGCGCGCGGAAGTTGAAGGCGATGCTGGTCGGACTTGAGTTGAATGAGCGCGCGGCGCAGGGCATCCTCGAAGAGTCGCGAGAGTTTGATGAGATAGTCGCCGTGCGAGGCGACGCGCTGCGTCTGCCGTTCGGCGACGGCGCGTTCGACTACGTGATGTGCTCGCTCTTCACGCATCACCTGCGCGACGAGGGCGTAGTCGCCGTGCTGCGCGAGATGTCGAGGGTCGCGCGTCGTCGCGTCTACGTCATAGACCTGCACCGCCACCCCGTCGCTTACTATTTTTACACGACCGTCGGTCGGCTCTTGCTCCACAGTCCACTCGTGCGCGAGGACGGCGCGCTCTCCATACTACGCAGTTTCCTGCCGGAAGAACTGCGCGAGCTTGCGACGCGCGCGGGATTGTCGGGAGTGGAAGTAGAGAGAAGATTTCCGTACCGACTTGTTTTGAGCGGAGAAGAAAGCAGAGGTCAGAGGTCGGAGGTCAGAGGCCAGTGAAATACTATCTGCTTTTCACTGGCCTCTGACCTCCGACCTCTGACCTCTGAGCAAAGCGAATGGCGGACTTCGATGTCATCGTTGTCGGCGGCGGCCCTGCGGGTTCGAGCGCGGCGATTCACCTTGCGGCGGGAGGCGCGCGCGTTCTGCTCGCAGAGCAGAAGAAGTTTCCGCGCGAGAAGCTGTGCGGCGAGTTCATCTCGCCCGAATGCCTTGAGCACTTCGCGCGGCTCGGCACGCTCGGACGGATGGAGCTTGCGGGCGGCGAGCGCGTTTCGCAGACGGTCTTCTACGCGCCGAGCGGGCGTAGTCTGACAGTGCCGAGCGCGTGGTTCGGCGGCGGCGAGCGCGGCGCGCTTGGCCTCAGTCGCGCGCAGATGGACGCGCGGCTGCTCGAACGCGCGCGCGAGGTCGGCGTGGTCGTGTTGGAAGACGCAGGGCTTGCGGGCGTGCTAGTTAAAGACGGGCACGTCGAGGGCGTTCGCCTTCAAGTCGCGGGCGTCGGCGAGAGCGAGCATCGCGCGGCGATAACGATTGACGCGACGGGGCGGGGGCGAGCAGTCGCGCGCCGCGCCGTGGAAAGTCGCGCCGTAGAAAAAAAGGGGCGTGCGTCGCTCGTCGCGTTCAAGGCGCATCTGGAGGGCGCGAGGGGCGCAGCCCGGACTTGCGAAATATACTTCTACCACGGCGGCTACGGAGGCTTGAGTCCGGTCGAGGGCGGCGTAAGCAACCTCTGTTTTATCGCGCGGGCGCAAGATGTGCGCGCGCTTGAGAGCGACGCCGGGCGCGTCGTGCGCGAAGTCTTGATGCGAAACCGTCGTGCAGCGCACACGCTCGAAGGCGCGAGTGCGCGAACGCGTTGGTTCGGCGTCGCCGTCGAGAGCTTCGGTCGGCACGCGCCCGCGCCCGCCGCGGGACTGCTCGCCGTCGGCGACGCCGCTTCCTTCATTGACCCGTTCACGGGCAGCGGCATGCTCATGGCTTTGGAGAGCGGCGAGCTGGCCGCGCAGTCAATCCTCCACCGTCTCCCCGACGCTGCGCGCGGTCGCGACGCGCTCGACGCGCTCGCGAGCGACTACCGAGCCGCATACGGCGAACGCTTCGACGCTCGACTGCGTCTGTGCGGCCTTTTGCGCCGCGCCGCCTTCGCCCCGGCGCGGCTCGCCGAAGCAGCCGTCATCGCGCTCGGCGCGAGCGAGCGATTGCGACGACGCCTCGCTCGCGCCACGCGCAGGAGCGCGCTTACAAGTGCGAGCGGAAACGGAGCAGGGAAGAGAAGCTGAGACGAATCGCGGCCAAACGCACGGGCGGATTCTGACTCTTGCGGAGAGCGCGTCGTCTTTCTCGACCGCGAGGCCGGAACAAGATTCTTGCCAAAGCACATTTTTTAATGGTACAAATTCGTTCGCAAGTGAAGTCCGGTTGCTCTCGACTTTAGAAGAACTTAAGCCACAGGTCTCCTTTACCATAAGCGCGTGAATGCAGCAGAGAGTTCCGGCGCGCGCCTCAGTCTGTTCGCGAGCAATCTTGAAGCTCCCGCTGGCGGAATTTGTTGCGCGTGAGAACAAACGCGCCCGTCCGCCTCGCCCGAATCCACCATTTTGTCTTTCAAGGAGAGAAGAGTTATGTCTGTTTCACCCCGGCGGTGTCTCCCGACCGCATACCGTTTCGTGGCTTTGTGCCTGTTCGTCTTGACCATCGGCGCGGGCGCTGCGAGAGGTCAGGCCGACGCGACCTCAGCCAACCTGAGCGGCTTCGTGCGCGACCCGACGGGCGCGGTCGTGCAGAACGCCTCCGTCACGGCGCGCAACCCCGTGACGAGCGTTAACCGCACCACCACGTCGAACGACGAGGGCTTCTATCAGATCACAAATTTGCCGCCGGGCGCGTATGAGATTTCGGTCGAGGCATCGGGCTTCAAGAAGGCCGTCATCCCCACCGTCACCGTCACGGTCGGCCAGCGCGCAGACCTCGACATCGCGCTTGAGGTAGGCGCGATCACAGACGTTGTCACGGTCACGGGCGCTTCGACCGAGCTTATCGAGACCTCGAAGACGAACGTCTCGAACACGATTGACGAGACGCGCATTGACAACCTCCCGATCAACCAGCGCGACTACATCAACTTTACGCTGACCACCTCCACCGTCACGCGCGACAACGGTCGCCCCATCGGCCCGGCCCCTACGTCGGGCCTTAACTTCGGAGGCCAGCGCGGGCGCTCGAACCTCGTGCAGGTTGACGGCGCGGACAACACGGACAACTCCGTCAACGCCTCGCGCTCGACCGTCTCGCAGGAGGCCGTGCAGGAGTTTCAGGTCGTCACGAACTCTTTCGCTCCTGAGTTCGGGCGCTCTGCGGGCGGCGTCGTAAACGTCGTCACGAAGGGCGGCACGAACGAGGTGCGCGGAAACGTCTTCGGCTTCATCCGCCACAAATCAATTCAGGCGCGCAACACCTTCGCGCCCATCATTGATGGCGACCCGAACAAGAAGCCGCCGTTCACGCGCGCGCAGTACGGCGCGACCATCGGCTTCCCGTTCGCCAAAGACACCACGTTCGGCTTCTTCGCCTTCGAGCAGCGCAAGCGGCAGGAGTCGGGCTTCTTCACCTCGGACGTGATACAGGGGCTGACGGGCAGCGTCACCATCGGCGCTCCGTTCCTTCCCTTCACGCAGACCTACAACCGCATCACGTCGCAGCAGGCAGCCTACGTGCAGACGCTGCTCACGACCGCCGGGCAACTCATCGCCTCCGGCGTTCCAGCCAACATCGCGCAGGGGCAGGCCATCGCGGGCGCGGCCATTCAATACGCGACCATAGCTTCGTCGGGCGGACAGACCGGACTCAACGGCAGCAGCACGATACGTAGCCCCGGCGGCGCGATCCCCGCAGGACAGATCATCGGGCAGCGCTTCTTCCTGACTGGCACGCCGGTGCCCGTCAGCGCGAACGCCTTCCAACCGCTGCTCTCGCTCCCGCGCGTCTTCCCTATCTCCGAGGACACGACGTTCACATCGTTCCGCCTCGACCACCGCATCACGGAGAACAACAACCTCGCGATGCGCTTCGGCTACAACCCTTCGGACATCACAGGCATTCAGGTCGAGTCGCAGAATCAGGCGCTCGGACAGAACGACTTCTCGCGCACAGGCATACAGACCCTCCGCGACTCGGCGTTCGTCACCACTCTGAACACGACGGTCTCGAAGACAATCGTCAACGAGGCGCGCTTCAGCTTCAGCTCGCGCCGCGCGACCTTCACGTCGCAGAACGGTCAGGGCACGGCCTACAACATCTCCGGCGTCGCCTTCATCGGGCGCGAGCTATTCTCGCCCGTCATACGCACGGAGAACCGCTACCAGTGGACGGACAACATCAACTGGGTCGCGGGCAACCACACGTTCAAGTTCGGCGGCGACGCCAACTTCGTCTCGGTTGACGCCATCTTCGAGCTGAACTTCGCGGGCCTCTTCAACTTCGGCGGTC
This sequence comes from Pyrinomonadaceae bacterium, assembly GCA_035630035.1. Classification (GTDB taxonomy): domain Bacteria; phylum Acidobacteriota; class Blastocatellia; order Pyrinomonadales; family Pyrinomonadaceae; genus QHXN01. Next base: position 4,524 of record DASQLL010000498.1, read on the forward strand.
TCTCGGCCACGACGCTCGCGGCGTTCCCGACAATCGGCGCGGCTGCGCCGCCCGCGTTCACGCCCGTTCAGCAGTACGGCTTCGGCTTCCCCGAAAACTTCATTCAGGGCTTCGGCAATCCCGTCAGCAAAATCAACAACCGACCGCTCGCCGCGTTCGCGCAGGACTCTTGGAAGATTCGCCCGAACTTCACGCTCAACTACGGCGTGCGATACGACTACGAGATAACGAAGCAGATCGCGCCGACCGACTTTCGCGACCCGCTCTCCGGCATACTCGTCACGGCGGCCCAGACGCAAGCCTTCTACGACGCCTTCGGCATACAGCAGGGCATCCCGCGCGACCGCAACAACATCGCGCCGCGCATAGGCATGGCTTGGGACATCGGCAACAACGGCAAGACCGTGCTGCGTGCCGCCTACGGCATCTTCTACGACCACCCGCTCTTAGCCATCGGCTTCAACTCCGACATCGCAGACAACGTGCAGCAGCAGCAGCTCATCGCGCTTGCCGGCAGCCCTTCGCCGACCGCGCTCCTTAACGCAGTGCAGGTCTTTCAAGGCACGGTCTGCACGGGGCAGGGCAGCCCCGTATGCCCGCCGGGCTTCCGCACGCCGGGCGTCGCCGTCGGCACCGATTATCAGTTCGGTCGCCAGCGTTTCAACGATCAGACGTTCCCCGGCTTCGGGCCGTTCCTCCCGTTCTCGCTGCCCGTAGCGACCAACTTCGAGTACGCCTACGCCAATCAGGCGAACGCCACAATCGAGCGTAAGCTGACGGAGAACATGTCGCTGTCGGCGAGCTGGCTGTTCACGGGCGCGCACCACCTGCCGCACCCGACGAACCTCAACGCGCCGAACGTCCCGCTGCTCATACAGAACTTCGTACGCTGCTTCAACCGACAGCCCGTGGACAGGACTGAGATACTTACGGTCTCGCCCGCGGCCTGCTCGAACATCGTCGCGCAGCCGATTCCGGGCCTCGTCTCCGTCACAACGCGCGGCGGCGTCGTCCAGCCCTTCGCGGCGAACCTGTTCCGCCCGTCGGGGCCGAACTACCTGTTCGTGCAGTCGCAGAACGCGGCGCTCTCGCCCGCGGTCTTCAACGGCGCGATTGTGGGCGCGGGCACGCTCGCGCGCCCCGGCTTCGTAACGACCTTCGGCGACATCAACGCGCAGGTCTCCGATGGCAACTCCGTATATCACGCGGCCACGTTCGAGCTGCGCCGACGCTTTGCGAACAACTTCCAGTTCCTCGCGGGCTACACTTGGTCGCACGCGATTGACGACTCGTCGGACTTGCAGACCTTGCTGCTTCCGCAAGACGTGACGCGGCTCGACCTCGACCGCGCCGACTCGCTCTTCGATCAGCGTCACCGCTTCGTCTTCAGCGGCGTGCTGGCCTCGCCCGGCTCTTGGCGCGGCGAAGGGGGCTTCAAGAGCTTCCTCGCGGACTTCATCGTCGCGCCGATCTTCGAGATATCTTCGGGCCGCCCGTTCAACATCCTTACGGGCGTTGACACCAACCGCGACCTTTCATCCAACACAGACCGCCCGAACGTTCTCGACGACGGAACGCTCTGCGTTCCGGGGCCGCCCAACTGCGGCCCGCTCTTCGCGTCGGGCAACCTCGGACGCAACTCGGGGCTGACGCACAGCTACTCCTCGCTCGACCTTCGCGTCGCGCGCAACGTACCCATCGGCGAGCGCTTCAAGCTCGAAATCATCGCCGAGGGCTTCAACCTCTTCAACCGCTTCAACGAGGCCGGCGTCTCGCCGCGCTTCGACGACGTGAACGCCGTCGGCGAGCGCACCGGCAACGGTCGCTACCGCAGCCGCTCGACCGCCGCCTTCGACCCGCGACAATTCCAGTTCGGACTCAAGCTCAACTTCTGAGAGGATCGCAAATAACATCAAGAAGCCCGAAACATGAATTCATGTTTCGGGCTTCTTGACATTCTTGCACAGAAACCAGCAGGAGCATGGGTCCGCCCGAAAAGTGAATGAAATAGAAGTAACGCCGATTGGAATCTCATCCCCAACGCAACCTATGCGCTCCCTGTTCCGTAAACAAAAACCGCGCTTGGATCGCGCTATTCCTCATCCCACTCTTCGTTATCAAGGTTTGGATACTGTGTCGGGGCCTGACCGCGCCCTTCAATCATCATTGGCTTTCTGAGTTTCGGATTCAACGGCTCAAGCTTCTCCAACCACACCTCAAAAAGCCAGTTGTCTCCGAAATCGAAAAGATATTCCAACATTGAGCTGGGCCTGAGCGGTAGCTCTCCGACTTTGACTTCAGCCGTGGATGGCGACTCCTCCGTGTAAGGGTGTTTGACCTCTTCAAAGATGCCAAAGCGGTTTCTGTACCTGAAGAGATGCAGGTGATCGTTGTCAAAATCGAATGCATCAAGAATAGCTTCGCTTAATGCTTCCAGCGTCATCTCTCCGGGGATCGCAATTCGCCGCCACACTCTTCCCAGTGAGACTTTAAAGACGTGTAGGCCGTCCCTCGCCGGAGTCTCCGCGAGCGTCAGAGTCTCGCGCCATTCAGGGAAGAACGGCTGAAGTCTCGATTGAAATTCACGAAGCGTCTCTGCCTCATCACTCCGGTCTCCCCACGGCTCCCATAGTCTTACTTCGTCGCTCGAAATATCCGATAGCAAACGAAAGAGCGCGTCTCCGAAAGAGGTGCGGAGTATGCGGGCGATGCTCCAAGCTCTGCCCGTCTCCGACTCTCCATGCTCCACAGAGATGAGTCCGAATAAGTCCAGCAGCGCGATGTTGCGCAGCCCCGGCTGAAAGGGAATCATTGACTCAGTCTGTTTGTCTCCGGCCACCCTCAAGCCCGCCTTCGGTATGCGCTGCACGAAATCCCGGCACCGGCTGAGTTCGCTGAAGGGGTAGCGGTCTTCGCCCAGAATCTCCCCGCGCCCGCGAATCAACCACGCCCCGAGCAACGTGAAATATCGCTCCGTCATGTTCAGTCCGTGCCATGACTGCAAAGCGTCCTCGTCGAGCAACAGGAATTGCTTGCGCCCACGATTTTCCACCAGCGAAAGCCCGCTCACGCGCAGCAGCAAATAGAGACCGTGGATGTACGAGTATGACTTCTGCTGAGGTCGCTTGAGGCTGACCTGATTGGTTCTCGACAGACGCGAGTTCAACTCGGCTAAGAGCGACATCGGCAATAGCTGATGCTTGCCGCTCACGATGACCTCACGCGCCCGGATGAAATCCAGCAGCGACGCGAAATCCCGCAACACTGCTCCCGGCTCACTCTCGCTGATGGTCCGGTTCTGAAGAACGCGATGATGGGCAGATGATAGGGCGATATTGTCGGCCATGACTTCTTACAATTAAAATTTCTTACCGGCGTAGCCCAACACGATATAATTCGCACTAGACGCTCAAAAAATATCACTTTTGGCTATATCTCATGTAATTTTTATCACTCTGGCCTGAGCTAAAGGAGGAACTGCTATGGCCGCTCCCAAACTGACGGAAGCTGTGATCCGCGCTGGCGCAACTGACAAGAGCTTTCAGCGCGGGCGGGAACTTTATCGCAGCGGCGCGATCTCGAACGCTTGGATTCAAGGCCAGAGCTTGAGCGGCGAGTGCGAAGGTAACGAGTCGCCTTTTTACAAAGTGCGCGTCGAATTGGACGGCGGCGGCATCCGCACGGCCACGTGTACTTGCCCGTATGATTTCGGCGGATACTGTAAACACATCATCGCCTTGCTGCTCGCTTACGCTCAGAGGCCGAAGCAGTTCTCCGTCCGCCGAGAGCCGGCAGAACTTCTGGCCGATCTCACACGCGAGCAATTGCTGGCTCTGGTGACTAAGCTGCTGCGCGAACAGCCAGACTTGTACGAGTGGGTCGAAACGGCACTCACTTTGCCCGCATCCGGCAAAGCAAAGTCTAAAACGGCCAAACGCAAACAGGTGGATACGGCAGTCTATCAGCGGCGTGTGCGTGGCATCATGCACAGCCTCGATCACATGCGCATGTCTGAGGCTTACTGGCACGTCGGCGGTCTGGTCGGAGAGCTAAACAGTGTGCGACAAAGCGCGATACAGTTTCTTGACGCCGGTGATGCCGAATCCGCCTTACAGATTTTGCTGGCGTTGATTAAGGAGAGTCACGATGGCTTCGAGTACATTGATGATTCCAACGGCGAACTGGGCGATTTTCTTTCGGGCGTCGGTGAAACTTTGGCCGAAGTTATCTTGAGTCTCGATTTGAATGAGGATGAGCGCGAAGACCTTGCCAGCGATCTGGATGAGCTGCACGACCAACTCAGCGACTATGGGATTGAGGGGCTAAGCGTCGCCATTGCTGCTGCCGAATATGGTTGGGACGAGTCGCCGCGCGAAGGGTCGGCGCGACGTGCTGGCGAAGAGACGGAAGACGAAAGTGAATGGGACGATGATGATGAAGATGAGCTAGCGTTCGAGGCCGATGAATTTGGTCAATTCGGCGCGTCATGGGCGCACGACGATCCTGCACAAGCTTTGACGCACGCTAAGCTCAACGTCCTTGAGCGGCAGGGGCGCACCCGTGAGTATCTTGCGTTGTGTGTGAAGGAGGGCGAGCACCTGCGCTGTGCGTTGAAGCTATGCGAACTCGACCGTATGCCGGAAGCTATTTCGTATGGGCTTAAACATCTGACTGTTGCCGATGAGGCTTTGCTATTGGCGCAAAGGTTGCGCGAGTCGGGTCAACTCGACGACTCGATCAAGGTTGGCGAACGCGGCTTGAAACTAGCCGGACGGAAAGCCTCGCTCGGTGAGTGGCTCGGCCCCGTCGAAGAAGCGCAGGGGCGCAAGGGCCAAGCGCTCGAAGCGTGGCTGGCAGCGTTCTCTGAGAAGCCATCGCTCTCCACCTACCAGACGATCAAGCGACTGGCGGGGGCGCGCTGGGGCAGACTGAAATCTGAGATCATGGCGACTTTGGAGAAGTTTTATGACAAACAGCCGCTCGCCGAAGTGTTGCTGTTCGAGCAGGAATGGGACGCGGCAATTAAAGTCGCCGATCAAAAAGGCGCTTATCACACGGTTGTGGGAACGGTGGCGGAGGCGCTCATCCCTCATCGCCCGGAATGGGTCGTTCGCGCCAGCATTAAGCTGGCCGAAGATTTGATCGTGCAGACGAAAAGTAATCTTTATCCGGCTGCTGCGGACTGGCTCAAGCGTGCCAAAGCCGCTTACGCGAAGTTGGAGCGAACGAGCGAGTGGCAAAAGTATTTACAGCAACTGAAAGAGCAGTACAAGCGGCGACCCGCGCTGCAAGCTCAGTTGGCAAGGTTGTAAACTCGGCGGCAACTGTCCGATTCTCTCTTGAGCCATTTTCTATACTCGCTGTATGGTCTGCCATTACGAAAAGATTTTGCAGATTCCGAGCAAGCGCGAGCGAGTCATACGACAAGCATTTAACGACTCTCTGGCAGATTTCAGAGGATAAGGAACATGCATATCTGAAGATGAAAACATTTCAGCAATTCGAGCAGCGCATCGAAACCGTTCCACTGACTACGAGTTGGTATCTTGCCGACTTGGGTGAAGCGCGCGGCAGGCAGGAACTCTTCACCAGACAATCGCCGCAGAAATTAAAAGTCCTGCGCGAGCACTCCATCATCGAAAGCGCGATCTCCTCAAACCGGATCGAAGGCGTTCAAATAGATCAGGCGCGTATCGGGACGGTCGTCTTCGGCAAATCACGCCTGCGTGATCGTGATGAAGAAGAGGTGCGCGGCTACCGCAATGCTTTGAAGCTGATTCACGAGCAGGGGGCGCAGATCCACGTCACCGAAGAAATGATCCGCGAACTGCACAACCTTTGCAGGGCCGGCTTGGGTGATGCTGGTCGGTACAAAGAGCGCGACGGCGACATCATCGAGAAGTACCCGGATGGGCGGCAAAGGGTTCGGTTCGTGACCGTGAAGGCCGCTGAGACTCCTCAGTACATAAAGGCTTTGGTCGAATCATGGGATCGCTGCATCGAGGAGCGTTGGGTACACCCGCTTGTCGCGCTCGCGGCCTTCAATCTTGATTTCCTGTGTACCCATCCTTTCCGCGACGGCAATGGGCGCGTGTCGCGTCTCATATTTCTGTTGGGATGTTACCAGCTAGGCTACGAAGCGGGACGCTACATCAGTCTCGAACGACTGATCGAAGAGAACAAAGAGCGGTATTACGAGACGCTGGAGCTTAGCTCGCAAGGGTGGCATGAGGGGAAACATGACCCCTGGCCGCTGATCAATTTTCTGCTGTATATCTTGAAACTCGCTTACGGAGAGTTCGAGCAGCGGGTGGGACAGACGGCCTCGCCCAAAGGGGCGAAGACGGAGATGATCGAGGCCGCCGTCGCGTCCATGTCGGGTAACTTCACGGTAGCCGATTTGGAGAGAGCCTGTCCGGGTGTGAGCCACGATCTGGTGAGGAAGGTGCTGCGCCGATTGACGCAGGCGGGGCAGGTCGAGTCTTTAGGTCGAGGCCCCGGCGCGCCGTGGCGGAAAAGAGGTAGTACCCCTGAAAAGAGGTAATAAAGAGGGTAAGGCGCTTGGTGCATCGCGGGCATGAATGCGTTTTCGGTGTGCTGGCGCTTGAAAGCAAATTCGTCGGCCCGTGTCTATAAAATCCACTTTTGATTTAACGAAAACTCAAGGGTGAGATCGGTTTTGAATTGAGCCAAACTACTTCCAGTTTGGCTTGAAACTAAACTTTTGATTTCAGGTGTGACTGGAAGCATCCGTTGGCCGTTTTGGCCAACGGATGCAAAATGGCGGGCAATAGTTAGCGTTGGGGATTCGGGTGAAGAGGCGTCGAGACTTTCAGACGATCCGGCGCAGGAAGCCCAGCTCGAACGCGACGGGTAGCCACACCGCGACCTCGGCGAGCGCTTGCCCCGGCTCTCTTCCACTCTCAAGCGCCGCAACCCGCACGGCAGGGTAGATTGAAGTGGGGCGCTCGCAGGCCCTCAGAAAAGCAAACTGCCAGAGCGAAATCTCTTCCACGTGGAGGCGATAGTTCGAGCGTCCCAACGCGACGAGCGAAGCGCGCGGCGCGGGCGGCTCGGGGCGCTCGCCCCTGTCCGAACTTCTCAGAAAATCCACCAGCGGGAACTTCATCTCCAACAGCCGCAGGCACGGTGTTGCCTGTAGGGTCGGCCCCTCGCCGAAGACGGCGAAGGGCGAAAGAGGCTCGGCTGCCGGCGGGTCGTCCTCCGTGCCGCGCGCGCGCAAGACTTCGGCCCGCGCACGCTCGATTCGCGCCAGCTCGGGCGGCATGTCGAGCATGGCGCTTATGCCGGCGTCGAGCGTCCGGTTCTTCGGCTTCGTCTCCTCAAGGAATCGCGGGAAGTCCGCGCCGAGGTCGTATAGGCTGTGCGAGCTTGGCGGCATTGTGATGACGTAGGCTTTGGCGAAGGCGTCGAAGACCGAGTCGCCGACGAAGCCGCGCAGGACGGGGAAGTCCGCGCGCATGCATTCGAGCAGCCGGAGCACGTAACCGCCGGTGTAGACGGCGAGGCGTTCGCGCGCGGAGAGGCCGCGCCTTTCGGCCACCACGTCCTCGGCGCGCAGCCCGTGCCGCCGTGCCGCCGCGTCCAACTTCTCGCCGAGGCCGCCGCGCTCGGTGACGACGGTCTTCATCCAGTGCTGCAAGAGGCTGAGGGACTGTTCAGACATCGCTCGTTGACAGTTGGAAGCCGACAGGGTTAGAGACCGCTTCGCCCGCGCCGGACTTGCGGACGGGGGCACCGGGGTTCTCGCCCCGCAGCGCCGCCTCGGCCTTGCGCAGCTCCGCGACAAGCTCGGGGAAGTCCGGGATGTTGGCGTCCCACTCAAGGAGTGTCGAGACGCCGCCGGTCAACTCCTGCGCCAGCCTGTACAACTCCCACACGCGCGCCGGCACGGGCTGGTCGTGCGTGTCCACGAGGTAGCGCCCGCAGTCGGTCGGCCCCGCGAGGTGAATCTGCACGACGGCGTTGTGCGGCAGACTCCGGATGTAGTGCTCCGGGTCAAAGCCGTGGTTGTAGCCGGACACGTAGACGTTGTTCACGTCGAGCAGCAGCCCGCACCCGGTCTCGCGCGCCATCTCTGAGAGGAAGTCCCACTCGGCGATGGTCGAGTCCTTGAACTCCAGATAGCTCGAAGGGTTTTCCAGCACCAGCGGTCTTTCGAGAAAGTCCTGAACCTGCCGGACGCGCTCGGCCACGTGACGCAGGCTCTCCTCGTTGAGCGGCATGGGCAGTAGGTCGTGCGTGTTGACGCCCGCGACGCCCGTCCAGCACAGGTGGTCTGAGACCCACACAGGGCGGGCGAACTCCGCGAGCGCCTTCAACTCCTTCAGGTAGTCCCAGTCCAAAGGGTCTGTGCTCCCGATGGAGAGCGACACACCGTGCATCACGACGGGTCGTGCGGACGCTACGCGTTCGAGCACGCGGCGCGCGTGGCCGAAGTTGTTGATGAAGTTCTCGCTGATGATCTCGAACCACTCGACGGGCGGGTCGTGGTGCATCAGATAGTTGAAGTGCTGGTTGCGCAGGCCGACTCCCAAGCCGAGGTTCGGGAGACCTCGGCGCGGGGGTCGGCCTGCGCGCACTTCGGGGTTCGAGTCCTGACTCATGTGGAGGGCGGAAAGGCGAGGCGCAGTTCGCTGTCCTTGGGCTTGTCGGGGATAGGCTGGTTGCGGTATTCGAGCACCTTGACGTAGGCATCCCACGCGATGTCGTAGACGCGGTCGCCCACCTCGTACCTTTGCAGCACCTTCTGCATTCCCTTCTTAATCACCTTCGGCTCGGACGTCTCGCCGACGAAGTCGTAGAGTTCCATCCACCCGACCTTCTCGTCGGGGTTGGTCGAGTCGGGGATGGGATAGAGCTGCGACGCCGAGATGGGGACGGCGCAGCCGCCGAAGCTGGCGCACTTGTTGTCCGAGGGCGCGCTGTAGAGCTTCCCCGTGGCCTGCAACTGCCCCTGCAAAGGCCGGGTCGGGTTCAGGTGGTCGAGCAAGACCTTGTGGCCGCAGAGCGCGCTCTGCCCCTGCACCTGGACGAAGCCGCAGCCGCCCTCGGCCTTGCAGGTGTTCGAGCCGCGGCAGGAGTGGAAGACCTCGACCTGCGCGCACGTGTCGCCGCGCGTGCCGCTCAGTTCAAGCCCCTGGCAGGCGTGGTAAAGCTCGCCCGGCGTCTTGGCGGCGACGCCGGCTGTGATGTCGGGGTAGCGACCGAAGACGGCCCAGCAGATCGAGACGCGGTCGCCCGAGCCGTACATCGAGGGGCTGGGGAAGCCGGTCGTCTCAGCCGTCCAGAAGCCCCCGAGCACGCGCGTGATGCCGGCGATGGAGCCGGCAGCCGCTTGGCTGAAGACCTTGTAGTTGTCCTCTCCCGCCTTCAGGTTGTTGAGCGCGGCGGCGATGTCCTCGGCAGGCGGGAGGTTCCAAGTGTTCGCCTTGTAGTCCTGCTCGTTCGTCATCAGCATCTCAGCCGTCCACTTGTTCCCGTCCGCGTGCCACTGATCCCACGTGACGACGCCGCCCGCCTTCAGCAGATCGTCAATGGCGAGGAAGCGGTCGTGGTGGTCGAGCGCGCCGTTCTCGCTCCGAGCGACCGTGTTCCCCGAAGGGTCGCACCGAATGCCCGTGTCTGTGTAGCTCGGATAGTCGAAGTTGAGCGCGTCCTCGTCCGGTCGGAACTGACCCTCGACCGGCGCATACCGGAGCAGCCCGCGCGCCTGCCTGATCTCCTCCGCCACGCCCTGGCCCTCGCCCTGATCGGTGATGGCGTTGATCATGTTCAGGATGTTCTCCATCGCGGAGGGTACGCTGACCTCGCCGGACGCCATGGCGGGCATCTTGGGATACTCGGGCCGGTGGTAGCTGCTGCTGGCGTTGAAGAGGTCTCGCTCCAGCGTGCCACGGTTGAAGACGTACTCGAAGAGGCTGGTGCCGTCGTCGTAGACGATCTCTATGTACTGCCAGAGGCACTTGTACATACAGCCGATGGTGCCGAACATCGGGAGGTCGTCGCCCACCTCCCAGTTCTCGAACGGGGCGACGGGGAAGTATTTGCCGATCTTGTCCGGGTCTATGATCTTCTTCGCGTCCTCCTCGTTCTCCTCGATGGCGAGGAAGAGGCGGTTCTGCTCCACGGTCAGCGCGTCGAGCCTGACCTTGATGTCGTTGTAGCCTTCGACGGTGTCCTTGAAGTCGAGGATGTGCGGGAGCACGGTGTTGTCAGGCCCGTAACAGACCCAGCCGTAGTTCTCGTCCACCAGCGCCTTGCCGTTGTAGCTCGGCATCACGCCGAGCGCCTTGGCGATGTTCGAGGCCAGTTGCAGGTGCAGCATCTCGTCTATGAAGACGCT
>DASQLL010000499.1:0-4620 GCA_035630035.1 Pyrinomonadaceae bacterium
AGCCGAGCGCATCGCGCGCAACTTCCAACGCCCCACAGTCGAAGATGAGAGCGTCGCTGTTCAGACTCAAGGGCCGCACGGAAACGGCAACCGAAACGGCGGCGAGCCGGAGCGCGAGCGCGTCGCGCGCGTGGTAGAGGAATGCACTACGACCATCAGCCGCGAGGTCGCGGGACTCAAAGCGATGGTTGACGAGTTCACGCGATTCGCGCGCCTGCCGCACGCGCGGCTTGAGCCTGCGGACTTGAACGAGGTCGTGCGTCAGGCCGTCTCGCTCTACGAAGACAGGCTCGAAGGTGTGAGGATGGACGTTCTGCTCGCGCGCGATCTGCCCGGCGCGCTGCTCGACCCTGAGCAGATCAGGCGCGTCTTCGTCAACCTGATTGATAACTCGGTCGAGTCGCTTGCGGAGGTCGAGGGAGAGCGTCGCATCACCATCGCGACGGGCCACGACCCCGCGCGCGGCCTTCTCATCGCGGAGGTCGCCGACACGGGCCACGGCATCGCGCGCACAGACTTCGCGCGCCTCTTCCAGCCCTACTTCTCGACGCGCGGGCGCGGCACGGGCCTCGGCCTCGCAATCGTCCAACGCATCATGGCCGAGCACGGCGGTCGCATCCGACCCGAATCGAACCGCCCGCGTGGCGCGCGGATGATTATTGAGCTTCCGGTGATGGAAGACTTACGTGAAAGTCCGGGGCCGTAAGCTGGGAGCGCGGGCATCCCTGCCCGCCTTGAGCGCGAAGCGCGAAAAAGAAGTTGCCTATTCATAAACTTGTGAAATAAAGAGAGCTTTGAAGCGCGCCGCTGGCGCGCTTTGGCGGGCAGGGATGCCCGCGCTCCCGGCGATATCTTGTATGTCTGATTCTATTCTCATTGTTGACGACGAGCGCGGCATACGCGAGACACTGCGTGCTGTACTCGAAGACGAGGGCTTCGAGACGGAGGCCGTCGCGTCGGGCGAGGAGTGTCTGAAGGCTGTAGAGCGTCGCGCGTTCGGGTGCGTGCTGCTCGACGTGTGGCTGCCCGGTCTTGACGGGCTGGATACGCTCGCGCGTATGAGAGAGCAGGGGACGGACGCGGCTGTTGTGATGATTTCGGGGCACGCCACGATTGAGACCGCCGTGCGCGCGACGAAGCTCGGCGCGTTCGACTTCATCGAAAAGCCTCTATCAATCGAAAAGACCGTGCTGACGGTTCGCAACGCGCTCCGGCATCGGGAGCTTGAGCGCGTGAACGCGGCCATGAGCGCGGAGCTGCGCGACGAGTGGGTGATGGTCGGCGCGTCGGTCGGCATGCGCGCCTTGCGAAAACAGATCGAGCTTGTCGCGCCTACGGACGGGCGCGTTCTCATTTACGGCGAGTCGGGGACGGGCAAGGAATTGGTCGCGCGCGCAATACACGCGCGCTCCCTGCGCGCCGCCGCGCCTTTCGTCGAATTGAACTGCTCCGCCGTTCCCGAAGAGCTTATCGAGTCGGAGCTGTTCGGCCACGTCCGCGGCGCGTTCACAGGCGCGACACACCCCAAGCGCGGCAAATTCGAGCTGGCCGACGGCGCGACGCTCTTTCTCGACGAAGTCAGCGACATGAGCCACCGCATGCAGGCCAAGGTGCTTCGCGTGCTCGAAGAGCAACGCTTCGAGCCTCTGGGCGGCACGACGCCGATGCGCGTTGACGTGCGCGTGATAGCCGCGACGAACAAGCAGCTCGAAATCGAGATCGAGAAGGGGAACTTCCGCGTTGACCTTCTGTACCGCCTGAACGTCATTCCATTTGAAGTCCCGACCTTGCGCGAGCGCATCGAAGACATCCCGCTCCTCGTCGAGCACTTCAACCACAAGTTCTCGCAGGCTTACAACAAAAGGCCGAAGCGCTTCGAGGCGGATGCGGTCGAGGCGCTTCAGAATTACTCTTGGCCGGGCAACGTGCGCGAGCTACGCAACACAATCGAGCGCGTCGTCATCATGCACACGGGCGCGCGCGTCGCGTCCACAGACCTCCCTCCGCTCGGCGGCGAAGAGCCGCCCGCCGCCGTGACGCGCTTCTCCTCCTTCCGCCACGCGAGCGAGGCGCACCAGCGCGACTTCATCAAGCGCAAGCTGGCCGAAGCCGAAGGCAACGTCTCGCGCGCGGCGGAACTGATGGGCATGGACAGAAGCCACCTCTACCGGCGCATGAAGACGCTCGGCATCAACGTCCGCGAAGAGCGCGCGCAGACCGGCTGAGCTTGACGCGCCGCATAAAGTTGATATGATGCGCGAGCTTTCTGCCCCGGCACGCGTCGCCGCCCTCGCGGGAAGAGAGCATACGAGCGGTTCAGTCGCGACATTCTCACGCACTTCAACATCCAGTTCCTGTCCGTCGTCGAAGTCCGCGAGAGCCGTTAAACGGGCGCGCGTCTGACTGACCCCGAACACTTCCGAAGCGGGCCGACTCACGTAAGAGGTGACATGACCTATGAGCAAATTCGTGGACAAGATCAGTGCCTACATCCGCGTGAAGAGCGTCAGGTCTGGGGCGATCAAGTTCATCGTCATCGCCGACGTGGTGTTGATTCTCGCCGCTTTCCTGCTGGGCGAAGAAGCTATTTACAACACTCTCCCGGCGTTAGTCTCGCCCGTCCTGCAAAATCCGCGCGGGTACGAGAGCGCCTTCTACGCGGCGGAATGGGTCGCGCTCATCACGCCGGCCATCGCTCTGCTCACGGCATGGTTCGCGCACTGGAGGGACGAAAGGTTGGGCGGCAGAGGGATTAAAGACATCATCACGAGGGTGGTCGGGACAAACCCTTACAACCTCGACACCGATGTCATCGCGGCCTCGATGACGAAGCAGTCGGTGCTGGCCGCGATTGCCGCCGCGCTCCTCGTGGTCATACAAATATTCGAGCCGAAGAATAAGATGTACGGAGCGCTGCTGAAATACCTTTCTTCTTGCGGCTTCGCCTTCGCAATCCTTTTTCTGCTCGTATCGATGATCTGCTACGACTACGCCAGCCGATTCCGCTGGCCTGCATATCACAAGGCACAGCTCGTGCGAAAAGCGCTCATATTGGACGTGCTGTCGTGGTACTTTCTGCTCACCTCGTTCGTCCTTACGACCGCGCTTATCAGCCCTCGACTGTCCGTCCTGACTTGCATCGCCGCGGGCTTCCTGATGTGGTGGTATTACTTCTTTCCGCGCGAAGGCGCGCGCGCCGTCAATTACAGCTCCGACAACGACGTGAAGGTCAAAGACCTTACCGAGTCAAAGAACTTCTACATGGACGTTCTCGGTCTCAAAGCTCATAAACTCAAGGACGGGAAAGTGACTCTGCGTGCTAGGGGCGGGGCGAAGATTACGCTCCAGCCGGAAAGCGCGAGCTTCGACGCGCAGCATCTATCGTTTACGATGACTGCGGAAGACCTCAAGGTCGCGGAGGAGATTCTCAAGCAGAAGGGCGTCACGCCTAAGCCTAAACTTGAGACTTGGAGTTCGGCGGGCGGAGTCGAGACCCGCGTGGTCACATTCAAAGACCCGCACAATCAGCACTCGATAGAGCTTTCGGCGTCCGCGCCGACGCGCGGCGACGACCTGACGGCCCGCGACTGAAGCCGAGGCGCATGTCATTCTCCGAAAATTGGCGAATCAACATTCGCCGTCGCCCGGCGCGTCTGCGAGACGCTGTACGCCCGCCAAGACTTTTTTCTCACCCGAACATTCTGAACCACGCGGCGCACCTTACCGGCATCCAAGCCATTTCGACCGAGGCGCTCGCGCGTCCGCGCGTTGACACTCGGAAATAAATGCCTTATCTGTTACGCTTATTTTCTCCTCCGCATCGTCATCGAACGCATCGCGGGCATGGAGACGAAGGACTGATATGGATTACACGACGAGGGAACTTCTAAAACGCTACGCCAAACTGGCAATCGGGCAGCCGTTCGCGCCCGTGCTGCTGAACATACTCGTGACGAGCGTGTGCGACATGCGCTGCACTCACTGCTTTTTCACGGACGAGTTGGACGACCGTCCGCGCAAGAAGTTGCAGATGAAGACGCACGAGCTTCGACGCATCTCGGAGACCTTAGGCGGCAACCTCGGCGTGCTAATCATCGCCGGGGGCGAGCCGTTCACGCGCAAAGACCTGCCCGAAATCGTCCGCGCGTTCTACGAGAACAACAAGCTCGAATCGGTCTACCTGATGTCGAACGGGCAGATTCAGAAGCGCATCATCCCGGACGTGACGCGCCTTCTGGACGAGTGCCCGAACCTGAACGTCACGGTCGCGCTCGGCATTGACGGCCTCAAGGATCAGCACGAGAAGATTCGGCAGAAGCCCGGCTCTTGGGACATCGCGATTGACACGGCCCGACAGCTTCAAGCCATCAAGCGCGAGCGCCCGCGGCTCGACGTGCAGACCTGCACCTGTTTTATGAACTCGAATCAGGACACGATCTTCGAGTGGTACGATTTTCTCAAGTACGAGCTTCGGCCCGACAAGGTCAACTTCAACTACATACGTCCGCCTTCAGCAGACGCCAAAGAGCTGGACATAGACCACTCGCGCTACGTGCGTCTCGCGAAGATGATTGACGACGACTCGCGCCACGCCGCCATCAAGAACAACTACGGCGGCGA
>DASQLL010000500.1:0-15850 GCA_035630035.1 Pyrinomonadaceae bacterium
CGCGTGCGACTCGTGATGCTCCGTGAACAGAACCTTGCCCGCGAAGCCCGCTTCCTTCGACACTTGCTCGCGTATCCACAATTTCTCGCGCAGCCAAAGCGGCATCGCCATCAGAAACGAGCGCAGGCCCCGCGGCGCGTAGTCGAGATATGTTTCCAGAAGCCTCTCGAATTTCAGGAGCGGCTTGTCGTAGAAGGCGACGTAATCAAGTTCGGCGGGCGTCACCTTCGCGTGCCTCAGACAGAACTCGACTGCGCTTGCGGGGTAGCGGTGGTCGTGCTTCTTGCGCGTGAACCGCTCTTCCTGAGCCGCGGCCATAACCTCGCCGTCGCGCACAAGACACGCCGCCGAGTCGTGGTAGTAGGCCGAGATGCCGAGGATGTTCATGCTTCGTCTTCGTCGTTGCGGCAAGGCGGCGGATTATCCCTTTTTTCGACGCACGGCGGCAACTTTGGCGACTCCCGCCGCGCTTGACAATATCCTAGTTTAGATTTAATCTAACATTGCTATGACGAAGAACGAGGCACGCACGAAGGTCGAGGCGCGGTTGCGCGAGGCGGAGTTGAGATTGACGCCGCAACGCTTCGCCGTGCTCGAATGCCTGACGCGCGCGGGCGGCCATCCGACGGCGGACGAGCTTGCCGCCGAGATCAACCGGCGATTCCCGCGCGCCTCGCGCGCCACCGTCTACAACGCGCTCAAGGCTCTGCGCGACGCGGGACTTGTCCGAGAGGTTCTGAGCGAGCAGGCCGTGACGCGCTACGAGTCGAACGTCGAATCGCACCATCACTTCGTCTGCCGCGTGTGCGGCAGGCTCGAAGACGTTCCGCCCGATGCGTTCGCCGCGACGCCGCCCGCGCGCCTCGAAGGCGGGCACAGCGTCGAGACTTACGAGGTCGTGCTGCGCGGTGTGTGCGCGAAGTGCAAACGTAAGTGAGAATGCGCGCAACTTTTTTTGAGACGAAGGAGGACTGCAATCATGTCAAGCAACACGGGAGCCGAAGTCAGAGCGATGCCCATCAACATCGGCATCGAGGAGAGCGACCGGCGCGAGATAGCCGAGGGCCTTTCGCGTCTGCTCGCCGACACGTACACGCTTTACCTCAAGACGCACAACTACCACTGGAACGTGACGGGGCCGATGTTTCAGACGCTGCATCTGATGTTCGAGGGTCAGTACAACGAGCTTGCGCTCGCGGTTGATCTGATCGCCGAGCGCATACGCGCGCTTGGCTTCCCCGCCCCCGGCACTTACGCAGAGTTCGGGCGTCTCAGCTCGATTAAAGAGGAAGAGGGCGTGCCCGCAGCCGAAGCGATGATACGCAAGCTCGTCGAGGGACAGGAGTCGGTCGTCCGCACGGCGCGCACGATCTTCCCGGCGGTCGAGCGCGCCTCGGACGAGCCTACCGCAGACCTTCTGACGCAGCGCATGCAGATTCACGAGAAGACCGCTTGGATGCTCCGCAGCCTGCTCGCGGATGAAAACGTGAGCGCCGCCAAAGGTGCGTAAGCAGAGTCTCGATCTGAAGCGGGTCAGCCGAGCGTCAAAGAAATAATTAACATGGATGGACAGGAGGAAGACAAACGCAGAAGTCAGAACGATGAACGCTGAACTGAAAGACAGGTTGAGTTCAGTTCAGCGTTCATCGTTCTGACTTCTGACTTTTCTTCATCCTGTCCATCCATGTTAATTGTTTCCTCACTAATCTCACGCGGCACACTTTTAACGAACACGCTCGCTACCGCTCGCGGTACTGTAACTAGCCCTTATTCCGCGCCCGCGCCGCGCCCATGTCAAGCAAATGGCTGACTGCCTTTTGCTGGCGAGCGGCGAGAGAGTACAATTCCCTTGCTTGCCGAAGGCAACTTCGTATGACGATTTTAATGCTGCCGGGGGAAAGAGATGTCAGAGGCCACTGAGCTTCGCGTCGAGGGCGTAATGGATCACATCGCGGTCGAGTGCGAAGACCTTCGGCGCGACGTGGGCGAGTACGAGCGTCTGGGCTTTACGGTCGAGACGATGTACGAGGACTGGGCGATGATGCGCGACGCGCGCGGCTTCGGGCTGGCGCTCTTGCCGCCCGGCTCGAAGCACCCGCCGCACATAGGCATCCGCGTCGAATCGCGCGAGGCTCTGGAAGAGGCCGCGCGGCGTGAGCGCAGGCCCATCAAGCAGCACCGCGACCGCTCGCTCTCCTTCTACACGAAAGGCGTGGCGGGCCGCGCCGTCGAAGTCATCTACTATCCGCCCGATTACAAGTCCTGAGTTTGAAGTCTGGAGTCTGAAGTCAAAAGCTTCCTGCTCCAGACTCCAGACTCCAGACTCCAGACTTTATGCCAGTCTTTCTTCTAGTCTTCGAGTTCTTAGGGACGACCGAGTTGATGGTGATCGCGCTGGTCGCGCTCATCATCTTCGGGCCGCGCAAGCTCCCTGAGATCGGGCGCACGCTGGGGAAAAGCCTCGCCGAGTTCAAGCGCGCCTCCGACGACTTCAAGCGCACTTGGGAGTACGAGGTTGAGCTTGACAGCAAGAAGCCCGCGCTGGCTGCGGGACAGGAATCGAACGTCGAAAGCGACGCGATAAGCGAGGGCGACGCGGCGGGTGCGGGCGTTTATGCGGAAGAGATCGCGGGCGGCGACGCGCAGACACGCGACGACGCGCAGACCATCGCGCGCACGCCGTCCGGCGCACAGGCGGCGCGCGAGTCCGGCTATGAATCGGAACAGGTGGAGGCGGACGGCGGTAAAACTTCTGAAACCAGCGCCGAGCGGAGCGACGACGAGCTGAACGCCTCGTGACCGAGGCGCGCGCGGCATCCGATCTCTTCGCGACTGATTTGGGTTTCCGGCTTCAAGATTCCTTAGATGGCTTCAACCCTTCTTGACACCGACAATGAAGACGAGCGCGAGGGGCGACAGCTCGGCGGGCAGATGTCTTTCCTCGAACATCTGGACGAGCTGCGTCGTCGTCTCATACGCGCCGCCCTCTTCATCTCCGTCGCGCTCGTCGCCTGTTGGTTCGTCTCCGACCGCATCTACAACTTCCTCGCCGTCCCCGTCCGGCGCGCGCTCGCCGAGTCGGCGCAACGCCCCGTCCCGCTTCAGGGCATGACGGGCGGCGAAAAAATTCTCCCGCTCAATTCGTTGAAAGAGGGCGACGCCGGTCTATACGTCTTCGCGGAGGCGACGAAGCTGGGGACGAACGTCGTCATCCCCGCAGGCTCGTCCGTCGCCGCGCGCGTGGCGCGCGGATCGGACGCGCAGATCGGAGTCTTCACGGACGAGCCGATGTTCGCCGGCGCGTCCGTCATCCCGAAGGGCGTGCGCCTGCCTGCGAACTTCGCGGCGCAGTTGGGGCAGCTTTCGGGCGACGCGGACAAGCTCGTAGTCCGCACGGCGGTCGAGCCGTTCTCGCTCTACCTACAGGTCTCGCTCTACGCCGCGCTGTGCGTTTCCGTGCCGTTTCTTCTGTTGCAAGTCTGGGGATTCGTATCGCCGGGCCTCTACCCGCACGAGCGCGGCTACGCGATTCCGTTCGTCGTCATGTCGAGCCTGTCGTTCGTCGTCGGTGCGGCCTTCGCCTACTACGTTCTGTTCCCGCCCGCCGTCACATACCTTCTCGGACTCGGTCAGGAGTTCCGCTTGTTCCTGAACGCATCGGACTACTTCGACTTCATCATCCTCGTCATGCTCGCGATGGGCGTCGTCTTCCAGATGCCCGCGGTGACATACGTCCTCGCGCGCATCGGGCTTGTGAGCGCGAGTTTCCTCGTCGGCCACTGGCGCGTCTCGACCATCATCATCCTCGCCGCCGCAGCCGTTCTGTCGCCGACGAACGACATCCCGAACATGATGCTCTTCGCCGCGCCGATGGTCATCCTCTACGTCGTCTCCATCCTCATCGCGTGGATGTTCGGCAGGCCGCGGACGGCGGAATAAGGCTTGGGCGGAAGCCCGACGTGCGTGTTAAACTTCGCAGATGGAGAGCGTGAGGAGTTTGAGAGATGTCGTCTAAGAAAAAATTAGCGAGGCCCACGAAGGGCGACAAATCTACGCCCGCCCGGTCGCGCCAGCTGCGGAAAGGCAACGGCGGCCTCACTCTTAGCGGCAACGGCAAAAAGCCAGAGTCGGTAATGATTGCGTCGGACGCATTACCGCCACGCCCCCTGCAACGCTTGCCCGGCGAATCGGACGAAGAGCGAGAAAAGCGACTGGAGGCGAGAAAAGCGCTCACTCTCCGGGCTTTTCAGATGACCTATGAGAATCGCCAACGTCGCAAAACCTCCTGATGTCGTACTACACCTGCGACACGTCCGTTGTGATTGCGCGAAAGTTGTCGCTACTGCCGCGCAACTTCTTATTTTCGGCGGTCACGCTTCTGGAGTTGTTAGCCGGTGCCGCCGACGAGGCAGAGCGAAAGCGGTACGAAGCCGCTCACCGTGCTTACAGCAAAGACAATTCGCTCATCGTCCCCGCTGCCGATGATTGGCTGCTGGCGAGTAAAATCCTTTACTGGCTAACGCAAGATCGTCGCCGACGCGCCGGAGGGAAGCTACCGCGCTTAAAACCCGGCGCTTCGCAACGCATGGCGTTGGACGCTCTCTTAGCCGTCAGCGCGCGCCGATGGAGAGTGCCCATCATTACGGAAAATTGGGACGACTTCAAAGCGATTCAGCGATACTGTAACGTCAAAATCGTCAGAGGGTCTGACTTCTTCAAATAGACGCCAAGCTGCCGACGCGCGTCTTTCGCCGCAGTCATCACTTTAAAAATCGAGAGGCCGTATCCCCTGCGCGCTTTCCGGTAATCACGCTTTGAAAGATGCGCCGCGAAAGGTTTTCGGGAGACTAGGGAGACTAGATCGGGCAACCGAGACACTCCGCGGCGCATCTTGACTGTGTCCCCTGAAGGCTCTAAAATCCGCCCGAAAGTTGCGGCGATGACTGGGTTTAGCCTCAGCGGGAGACGAGACCACGGGGGCTTTACAGGCGTCGCCATTTTCGTGGCCGCAAGGTCTCGCGTTCGACAACTCATTTCGGCGCGGCGAGTCGCGTCACCCGAAGAAAAAATTGTTCCGATTAAACAGGAGTAGTAAACGGATGTCCCGTCAAAAGCGGATGCGCGCTCTGGCCCTCGCCTTCAGCATGCTTCTTACAGCCGGCCCCGCCGCCCTCGCGCAAAAAGATAAGAACAAGAGCAAGGAACAGGACGTGCCGGATCGCGAGCGCAACGTCAAGACCGAAAAGTCCAAATTGTTCAAGAACTGGGTCAACGAGGACGTTGCGTACATCATCACCGACGACGAGAAGCGCGCGTGGAAGAAGTTGCAGACCGACGATGAGCGCGAGCAGTTCATCGAGGGCTTCTGGCGCAGGCGCGACCCCGATCCGGACACGGAGCTTAACGAGTACCTCGAAGAGCATTACGAGCGCGTCGCCTACGCCAACCAGCACTTCGCATCCGGCATACCGGGCTGGAAGAGCGACCGCGGTCGCATCTACATCATGTACGGCCCGCCGCACGAGAAGGAGACGCACCCTTCGGGCGGCTCTTACGAGCGCCCATCCTACGAGGGCGGCGGCTCGACGACGACCTACCCGTTCGAGGTCTGGTTCTACCGCTACCTGCCCGGCATCGGCTCCGGCATCGAGATCGAGTTCGTTGATCCTACGGGCACGGGCGAGTACCGCATCGCACGCTCGCCCGACGAGAAGGACGCGCTGCTCAACATTCCGGGCGCGGGCCTGACGCTCAACGAACAGTTGGGTTTGTCGAGCAAGGTTGATCGCGTAGTCAACCGCAGTTCGTTCGGCTACACAGGCCCCGGCGCGCGCGAGCAGGACAGCCCGTTCTCGCGTCTGATTCTTTACACAGACCTACAGAAGCCGCCGCAAGTCAACGACGTTCTCGAAAAGAGCCTGCTCGGCACGACGAGCAGCGGCGCGGTCGAGGCCGGAGACGTGCTTTCGGTCGCGACGAAGGTTGATTTCTTCCGCGCCTCCGACCAGCGCGTCATGACCGCGCTCACGATTCAGACCGACAACGAAGACCTGACGTTCAAGGACGTGGGCGGCGTCCAGCGCGCGCGCCTGAACATCTACGGACGCGTCACGAACCTTTCGGGCCGTCGCATCACGAGCTTTGAAGACCCCGTGACGACCGACGCGACCGTTGAAGAGTTGGAGACGGCGAGGAACCGCAAGTCTGCGTACCAACGCGTGCTTCCGCTCACGCCCGGCAACTACAAGGTTGACCTTCTCATACGCGACATCCACTCCGGCGCGACGCAGGTCAAGAGTGTCGGCTTCGAGGTTCCGAAGTTCACGCCCGACAAGCTCGCCACCTCGACGCTCGTCTTGGCCGTCAAGCTGCAAGCCTTGAACGACCAACTGCCCGGCATGTTCACCATCGGCCCGTTCAAGGTCATCCCGAACGTTTCGGGCACGTACAAGCGCGGGCAGGACGTGGGCATCTACATGCAGGTTTACAACGCGGGGATTGACCAGACGACGCTCAGGCCCGCGGTTGATGTTGACTACGTGCTGCTGAAGGACGGCAAAGAGATTGGCAAGCACTCGGAAGACTGGCGCGGCCTCTCCGACACCGGCCAGCGCCTGACGCTCGCGCGGCTTCTCCCGACCGGGGGACTCGCGCCCGGCGAGTACGAAGTCGCCGTCCGCGTCCGCGACAAGGTTTCCGGCCAGTCGCTCTCGCCCACGGCCAAGTTCAACATCGTCGCCGACAAGTAGTCCGTTCCGGACGACGACCACACGCTCCAAGCGGCGCGCACTGATCAAGTGCGCGCCGCTTTCCTTTTGGCAGATTGGCAGAAACCCGACCGTAAGGGAGGGTGTGTGGGAAATGATGAATGCGGAATGCGGAATGATGAAAGAAGACAGCTTGTCTTTCATTCATCATTCCGCATCATCGTTCCGCATTTCTTACACGCCCTCCCTTACGGTCGGGTTTCTGCACCTCTCAGTCTTCCACAAACTTCTTTTGTGCGGCACAATGCCCGCGACTTGACACGCGCCGCAAGCACTTCTTCTTTCGGGAGATCACACGATGACACATCGCTTCAAACTTCTTCTCAGTTGCGTTTTGACGTTCGCCCTCCTCGCGCTCACCTACGGCCACGCGCTTTCGCAGGGGCAGGAGCGCGCCGCGCAGCAGACCCGGCAGGCGTGGACTCTCGAAGAGGCGTTCGCCGCGCTCGCACTTCAGCCGCAGGATGCGTACCTGCAATACGTCGTGCTACAACTCGCGCGCCGCGCCGGGCGTTTAGACGAGTTCGCCACGGGCGTCCAGCGTCTCATCCCCAACGACGCGGACGTGCGCGCCGCCCGGCGCGAGGGCGTTGACCTGTTCAGCCTCTTCACAGGCGCGCTCGCCGTGCAGGAGAGCTTGCAGCTCGACACCATGCGCGGCACCGCGAACCCGCGCGCGCAAGCCCCCGCCGCGACCTCCACCGAAAATAGGAACGCGTCACGACTACCTCAAACAACACGGACGCCGCGCGCCTCTTCGCGCCAACCGGCTCGCGGCTCGACCCCGCGACGCAGAGGCGGTAGGCCGACTCCGCCCGCGCCCGTCGCTCGGCCCGACTTCTCGATGCCCGGCCCGACGCCGACGCCCGCGCCGTATCGCCCCGAAGAAAGGGTCGCCGTCTCGCGCTTTAAAGCGCCGACCATCAAGAGCCACCCGTGGGTGAAGATGCTCGCGGGCCGCAAGCCCGAAATCTCGCCGCTCGCGCGCGCTGTGCCCGAAGACTTCTACTTCGTGGAGTTTCGCACGCTCACGAAACTGCTCGACGCATACGACGCGGGCGACCTCTGGGGCGCGCACCTCTTCAATCAGTCCTTCCGCGAGGCGCAGACGCTAAACGTCGGCGAGCGTCTCAAGCGGCAACTCGCAATCGAAACTGATGCGGCCATGCGCCCCTTCTACGATCTCGTCGTGGAAGACGTTGCCGTCACGGGGAGCGATCTTTTCGCGCGCGAGGGCAGCGACGTGACGCTTCTGTTTCGCGTCAAGCAGCCGCTTCTCTTCAGCGGGAAGATGGAAGGTTTTCTTGAGAGCGCCGAGCGCGCGCACGCGGGCGCGCGTCGAACGATGGGGCAGTATCTCGGCGTCGAATACGTCCAGCTCGCGACGCCCGAACGCGACGTGAGCGTCATCGCCGCAGACCCGGAGCCGGGCCTGCACGTCCGCAGCAACTCTCTGGCCGCCTTCCGCCGCGTCGTCGCCGCGATCAAGGGCAAGGACGAAGCGGGCCGCGCCGCCAAGCGCCTCGGCGACGCCTCGGAGTTCGCATACATACGCACGCTCATGCCGCGCGGCGACGAGCGCGAGGACGGATTCGTCTACCTCTCCGATCCGTTCATACGCCGACTCGTCGGGCCGGAACTCAAACTCACAGAACGGCGACGCCTGCTCTGCTACAACCATCTGCGAATGATCGGCCACGCCTCTCTGCTCTTCCGCACAGAGCAGGGCCGCTGGCCCGACTCGCTCGAAGAGCTTGCGCGAACGAGCGCCGCGCCCGGCGCTTTCGGCGAGGGCGCTCTCTCCTGCCCCGACGGCGGCCAATACGCTCTCTCCTCGGACAAGACCACGGGCGTCTGCTCGCGCCACGGCCACGCGCTGCGCCTCACGCCCAACATAGAGATTCCTGTCGCAGAAGTGAGCGGCGCGGAGGCAAATGAGTACAGCGCCTTTCTCGACGAGTACAACAGCTACTGGCGCACCTTCTTCGACCCCATCGCGATTCGCCTGAAGGTGACGCCCGAGCAGTACCGCGCCGAGACCATCATCCTGCCGCTCATAGACAATTCTATCTACACCCGGCTCGCCTCCGCGCTCGCAGGCCCGCCCGCGCCGCTCGACGCCGCGCCCGTCCCGCGTCGCAACATCTTCAGCGCGGCCTTCCGCTTCAACAAGGATTCGCTTCTAAAAGAGTTCACCCCCGACGCCTCGAAGGTTAAAAGAGACGGAGACCTGCCTTACATGTACGGCCTCCCCACCGACGCACAGATGCGCGCGCGCACAATCGCGTTCCTGTCTAACGGACTCGGCGATCAGGTCGGCTTTCACGTCTACGACGCGCATCCGACGTTCGACCTCAACATTCCCTCGCTGCTCGGCCAGATGCTCGGCAGCGGCGTGGGGCGCGGCAGGCCCACGGTCGGCAGCGAAACCTTCTTCATCGCGCTCGCGCTCTCGTCGCTCAACACGCCCGCATATCTCTCCGTGCCCGTCCGCGACGCGAAGATAGTTGACGACTACCTCAGCGACATTGATGCGTGGCTCTCCTACGTCGCGCGCAACGAGCGGCGCGGGAGGTTTCTCAATTTCGAGTACGACTTCTACAAGTTCCCTCTCTCGACGCAGCAGACGGCGCGAGCCTTCGGCCTGCGCTTCGACCCGGCACGCCTTCGCTTTTTCTGGGCGCGCGTCGGCGACCAGCTCTACATAGCGAGCAAGCCTTTCGTCCTCGAAGACATCGTGGCGATGCAATCCGGCGCAGGCACGCCGCCGCAGTCGAGCGCATCTCAAACGCAGAGAGGCGCGGCGGGCGGCGACGCGACGGGCCACGCGTTGGCGCGCGTGCGCGCGACGAACTGGAACGAGGTTCTCGCAGACTACCGTCTCGGCTGGGCCGAGAACGAGCGCGAGGCATGTCTCAACAACCTCGGCCCGCTCGCGGATGTTGCGCGCGCGCTCACGTCGCGCGCCGCGAACCCGTCGGGCGAAGCCGCGCCCGCCGGCGACGCGCTCGACCGCGCCGTCCTCGAACTCGCAGACCGCCTCCACGGCGCGCGCCACTTCTGCCCCGAAGGCGGCGCCTATCATGTCTCTCCAGATGGTCGCGCAGTCTCTTGCAGCGTCCACGGCACGGCCTCAAGCCCGCGCCAGCCCGCGGCGCCGTCCGGGGGAAGTGCGGCGGGGCGAACGATGCGCGAGCTATCGGATTTGACGGCCACGCTCACCTTCATGGAGGATGGCCTGCACGCCGTACTGGTCGTTAATCGGAAGTAAGTATTGACACAGTACCGCGAGCGGTAGCGAGCGGGTACATCACATCGAAAAGGTATTCGACATGCGAAGACACGCAATCCGTCTCCCATTAGTTCTCATTCTCCTTCTAGCCCTCTCGCCGTCGCTTCTCGCGCAGACGCTCGAAGAGCGTTTGAAGGAGATCGAGACTTACGCGGCCAAAGCCGGTCAGGACTGGCAAGTCCCCGGCTTCGCCATCGCGATTGTCAAAGACGACAGGGTAGTCTTCGCCAAAGGCTTCGGCGTGCGCGAGCTAGGCAAGCCCGACGCCGTTGACAAGGACACGCTCTTCGCCGTCGCCTCGAACACGAAGGCGTTCACGGCGGCGGCGCTCGCCACGCTCGTTGACGAGGGCAAGATTGCTTGGGACGACCCCGTCACGAAATACATCCCATACTTTCAGCTCTACGACCCGCTCGCCTCGCGCGAGTTGACCGTGCGCGACCTCCTCAGCCACCGCAGCGGCCTCGCAACCTTCGGCGGCGACCTGCTCTGGTACGAGACCACATACCCGCGCTCGGAGATCATCCGACGCGTGCGTTATCTCAAACCCGCATACGGCTTCCGAGGGCGCTACGGCTATCAGAACATCATGTTCCTCGCGGCGGGCGAGATCGTCCCGGCGGTGACGGGCAAGAGTTGGGACGACTACGTCAAAGAAAAGTTTTTCACGCCGCTCGGCATGACGCGCACCAACACGACTTTCAAGCAGCTCACCGAGACGACGAACGTCGCCACGCCGCACAACGAGGTGGACGGACGGGTTCGCGTCATTCGCTACTCGAACGTTGACTCGGCGGGCGGCGCGGCGGCCATCAACTCCTCGGTCGCGGAGATGGCCGAGTGGATTCGTCTTCAATTGGGACGCGGGACTTACAACGGCAAAAAGATTTTCAGCGCCGCAGCGTCGCGCGAGATGTGGACGCCGAACACAATCGTCTCCGGCATCAGCGAGTCGGCGGAGAAGTTCAATCCGACGGTTCACTTCCAGCTCTACGGCATGGGCTGGGGTCTGAGCGACTATCGCGGGCGCAAGGTCGCGACGCACAGCGGCGGCCTCGACGGCATGACCTCGCGCGTCGCGTTGCTGCCCGAAGAGAACCTCGGCTACGTCATCCTCACTAACAGCGAGACGCCTCTACAGTCCCTGATGATGTACAAAATCTTCGACATCTTTCTGGACGCGCCCCCGCGCGACTGGAGCGCAGACTACATGGCGCGCGCCAAAGCCTCCAAAGAGCGCGACGCCGCCGAGACCAAGCGCATCGAGGCGGCACGTGTGCCGAGCACAAAACCCTCGCTCCCGCTCGCGTCCTACGCAGGCACATACGGCGGCGCGATGTACGGCGACGCGCGCGTCACCGAAGAGAACGGTCGCCTCGTCGTGCGCCTTCTGCCGTCGCCCGCTTACGTCGGCGACCTTGAGCACTGGCACTTCGACACCTTCCGCATCAAGTGGCGCGACTCGGTCGTCTACCCCTACCCGCGCGGCTGGGTCACATTCACCCTAGACCCGCAAGGCAAAGTCAGCGACATGAAGATAGACGTGCCCAACCCCGACTTCGACTTCAAGGAGCTTGAATTCAAACGCGCAAACGTCGAAAGATAAGTGAGACTAGAGAGCAATTGTGCGTTCCGGCTAAGCGTCGGATGACTCTATCGGCTGCCCATTATCAATACACAAAGCCTGATAATTCCGCGTAGGCCGTAGTTATCAACACGAACTTAGTGATAACTCCGCGTGGGACGTAATTATCACCTTATTAGGGTTCTTGCGAGACGAGAGAAATCTAACTATTCGTTCAAGGCGGTCGCCCAACGACGCCGCCTTAACTCCAACGTTAGTCATATAAACATTTCAGAACTCAAAACTCCCCTGTCCTTTTGTCTCACTACTTCCATTCTCGCTGGATGACTCAGATGTCGGCTCGCGCTCGCCACGCCTTAGCGCGTTGACGAGAAGGTGCGCGCGGCGCGTCGGCTCCGGCTGGCGATAGCCGCCGTCGCACGCCAGCGTTAAGTCAATCGCGCCTTCGAGGTCAATGAGGTGGCCGGGCGAGACGTAGATGGGCTGCACGCGCGTCTTCGTCCGAAGGGCCGCGCCGATTGTCTCGCCCTTGTCAATCATCGGCGTCCAAGCGCCGCGCTCCTCGCCCGGCTCTTCAAACTTGCCGACGAGGACGGACTTGGCGCAGCCCAGCGTCGGGCGGTTAATCAGAAGCCCGACGTGCGACGCGATGCCGACGCGGCGCGGGTGCGCGATTCCCTGCCCGTCGAACATCACGGCGTCCGGCTCGGTCTTCAGTTTCGCCCAAGCCTCAAGCACCGAAGGCGACTCGCGGAACGAGAGCAGCCCCGGAACATACGGGAACTTCGTCACGCTCACGACGCCGACCTCCTCGACTACTTCGAGCGACGGAAGACGCAACACGACGATGCCTGCGTACAGCGTCGGGTCGTACTTGTTGAAGCTTATATCCGCGCCCGCGATGGTCTCGATCTTCTTCTTGAGCGGCACGACGCGAACGCTCGCGCGCAACTGCTTCTGCAACTCGACGGCCTCGCGCGGCGCGAGCGGCCAGTCATGTAATTTTTCGTAGCTTGCCATAAATCTCTTCGGCTCAAGCGTCCTTAAAACCGCGGACGGCAACGGTGCGGCGACGGGTCAGTACCGGGAGCGTTCGCGACCGGGTGCAGGCGCGCACGACCACTCAAGTTAAGTGACAGCCAAGACCTACCCGGTCACTAACGCTCCCGGTTCTGACTCGCCGCCGCGAACTCCACACTTTCGGCGACAGTGATTCCCGCGTCCTTCTGAATGATTGAATGCACGCGCCAACGCCCGTCGTCGCGCTGCTGAAAGTCAACGCGGTAGTGCGCGCCGCGCGACTCCTCTCGCCAGAGGGCCGAGCGGGCGATGATGGTTGCGACCGTCAGAAAGTTGCGCGGCGCGGGACGAAGCGGCGCGCGCGCGATCTGCTCGAACTCCGTGAGCGCGCGCTGAAGAGGC
The DNA here is from genome assembly GCA_035630035.1 of Pyrinomonadaceae bacterium. Classification (GTDB taxonomy): domain Bacteria; phylum Acidobacteriota; class Blastocatellia; order Pyrinomonadales; family Pyrinomonadaceae; genus QHXN01. The sequence continues at coordinate 13,067 of DASQLL010000500.1, forward strand.
GCGCTCGCGCGGAGGATGCCGACGCGCTCCCACATCAGGCGTCGGACTCGCTTGCGGACGGCGTTCGTCGCCGCGCTGATGCGCCCCAATTCTTCGCGTGAGGCCGCGCCCGCTTCGTCCTCCGCACTCTCACCCGCGGCGTTCGTCGAAGCGACGCGCGCGCCCGCCAAGTCCTCCGCCGCCGCGTGTCCGGCGCGCGCGCCGAAGACAAGACCTTCGAGCAGAGAGTTCGACGCCAGACGGTTCGCGCCGTGGACGCCCGTGCAGGCAACCTCGCCCGCGGCGTAGAGGCCCGCGAGCGTCGTGCGGCCACCCAAGTCTGTGCGGACGCCGCCCATGACGTAATGCGCCGCGGGGGAGACGGGGATAGGCTCGCGCGAGAGATCGAGTCCGTACAGCAAGCACGTCTTGTAGATTTTCGGGAAGCGTCGCCTGAGGTGCGCGGCGTCGAAGGCCGTCATGTCTAGGTAGACCGTGCGCGTCGCCGTGCGCTTCATCTCGGCGACGATTGAGCGCGACACGACATCGCGCGGCGCAAGCTCGGCGCGCTCGTGATAGCGCGGCATGAAGCGTCGGCCCGACGCGTTTCTTAGAACACCGCCCTCGCCGCGCAGCGCTTCGGAGAGAAGGAAGCGCGGCGCATCTTCCGCGTTGAGCGCGGTCGGGTGAAACTGCACGAACTCCATGTCGGCCAGCTCCGCGCCCGCCGCGTAGGCCATCGCCATGCCGTCGCCCGTCGCGACCGAGGGGTTCGTCGTATGCTGGTAGAGCGCGCCCGCGCCGCCCGACGCTAAGATGACGCCGCGCGCCAGAAGCGTTCGAGGCGCGCGAACGAGCGGGTCGAGGTAGCGAACTCCCGCGACGCGCCCTCCGCTCACAATCAGGCTCTCGGTCTCGGCGTGCGCGAGGAAGGTTATGTTGCGCTCCGCCCCGGCCCGCGCCAGAAGCGCGCGCACGATCTCGCGGCCCGTGGCGTCGCCGTGCGCGTGAAGTATTCGCGGGCGCGAGTGTGCCGCCTCGCGCGTGAAGAGAAGCCGTCCGCCCTCGCGGTCGAACTCCGCGCCCCACTCTATAAGCTCCTCGACACACCGCCGCCCGTCCTCTACAAGCACCGCGACGGCCCTCTCGTCGCACAGTCCCGCGCCCGCCGCGAGCGTGTCCTCTTCGTGCAGGTCGTCGTCTTCGGCAAGCTGCACGGCGATGCCGCCCTGCGCGTACTCCGTATTCGACTCCTCGCGCCTGTCCTTCGTCAGCACCGTAACCTTCGCGCCCGCGCGCGCAAGCTCGATTGCGGCGCGCAATCCCGCGATGCCGCTGCCGACCACGATGAAGTCTGTTTCGATGGACATCTAATTTTTTGGATGCTTTTCGGAAATCTTAACAAGCATTATTCAAGCATACAACGTTGCGCGCCGACGTTGCGCGCGTTAGAATTTGCGGCGCTGGCTTCATATTTCGTTCCCCGGATTCATAAATCACCAAAGGCCCGCAAAGCGCGCGGGAGCAGCCCCCGTGTCTCGCGCGCGCGATGCTTCACTTCAGACCGTGGAGGTATGACTATGCTTCGGAAACGTCTGCTGGCGATTGTGGTCGCCACAATGCTGTTCGCGCCCAGCTCAACGGCGCTCGCTCAGAAAGGCAAGGGCAAGGGCACGGCCAAGACCGCGGCCTCGAAGAACGTCCTGCCGCCGATCAAGTACACGCAGTATTTCCTGCCCAACGGCCTGCGCGTCATCCTGCACGAAGACAAATCAACGCCCATCGTCGGCGTCAACCTCTGGTATCACGTCGGCTCGAAGAACGAGACGCCGGGCCGCACGGGCTTCGCGCACCTGTTCGAGCACATGATGTTTCAGGGCTTCAAGGGCTACGACTACGACTACATCCCTGTCATGCAGGAGATCGGCGGCGCGATCAACGGCTCGACCAATCCCGACCGCACGAACTACTGGGAGCTTGTGCCGTCGAACTTCCTTGAGACCGCGCTCTTCATGGAGGCCGGGCGCATGAGGAACCTGCTCGACGCCATGACGATGACCAAGCTCGACAACCAGCGCGATGTCGTGAAGAACGAGAAGCGGCAGCGCATTGACAACCAGCCTTACGGGCAGGCGTTCTACAAAATCGGCCAGACGATGTACCCGAAGGATCATCCGTACCACTGGCCTGTCATCGGCTGGATGGAAGACCTCTCCGCCGCCTCGCTCGACGACGTGAAGAGCTTCTTCACCACTTACTACGTCCCGAACAACGCGAGCCTCGTCATATCGGGCGACTTCGATCCGAAGGAGGCGCGCGCGCTCGTCGAGAGATATTTCGGCCCCATCCCGAAGGGCGCTAACATCGCGCGGCCCAAGCCCCCGATGCCCGCCCTCGACCGCGAGATACGCGAGCAGATTGACGACCGCGTGCAACTGCCGCGCGTCTATATGTCTTGGCACTCCGTCCCGCAGTACTCGAAGGACGAGGCCGCGCTCGACACGCTCGCAGGCATACTCGGCGGCGGAAAGTCGTCGCGCCTCTCCAAGTCGCTCGTCCTCGACAAGCAGATCGTGCAGCAGGCGAACTCGTTCAACGGCACGAGCGAGATCGCCGGCCTCTTCCAGATCGTCGCCACGGCGAAGCCCGGCAAGACGCTCGCGGAGATCGAGCAGGCAATAGACGCGGAGATAGCAAAGCTCAAGGAAGCGCCGCCCACGCCCGAAGAGATGGAGCGCGCATACAACGCGCGCGAGTCCGGCTTCATCTTCGGCCTACAGACCGTCGGCGGCTTCGGCGGCAAGG
>DASQLL010000501.1:0-7122 GCA_035630035.1 Pyrinomonadaceae bacterium
CGAGCGGCTCGCTCTTTCGATTCTGGATGCCGTGTACGTCGAGAGCAGGTCTGTAAGCCGAATTCTGTGCCCTCGCCTTCCGTAGAAGAGCGCGGGCGGCGATCATTCATCTAGGCCGTCCGTTGCCGAACGGCTCAAGCGACCTACCCGGAGGCGTCGCACACGCCCGAAGGCGCGAGCGTCGGGCGGGCAGCCCTGTTTGACGACCTCCCTATTTGGTCTTGCACCGCGAGGAGTTTGCCTGGCCGCGCGTGTCGCCACGCGCGCCGGTGCGCTCTTACTTTAAGCCCCGAAGGGCCGCACCGTTTCACCCATCACCCGCTGCTCGAATCCCGAAAGACTCGAAGCCCGATGGCTGGTCTGTTCTCTGTTGCACTTGTCGTCACGCGTTTGTTAAGGCGTCCACTCTCGCGGACTTTTAACAAACGCGCGCCCAGCCGTTAGCTGGCTCGCTGCCCTTTGGTGTTCGGACTTTCCTCCCCCACGGCCCCGAAGGGCGCGGCGGCGACCGCCCGACCTGCTCCCGAAATGCACGGCACGCAGATTATAGCAAATCATCGTTGAACAGGTACAGAGGAGACACAATGGAATTCATCATCTTTTGCTCAGAAACGGCTTCGACGAATTAACTTGACGCCGCCGGCAGAGTTGGTAACATACGCACGCCCTTCATGCCTCATCGCTTCGCGCACGTCACGCTCACCCCTTCGGCCTCACCCTTGTACGCCGGAGGGAAGACGGGGGTCTTCCGCCATGCCACGCATCCTCATCGTCGAAGACGAGCCGACAATTAGAAACATCCTCAGCGAAACCCTCAGCAGTAAATACGAATGCCACGCCGTCAGGACAGCCGAAGAGGGGCTGAAGCTGCTCTCGGATTACCCCTTCGACGCAGCGATCACGGACGTTAAGCTGCCCGGCATGGGCGGCGAGGATTTCCTACGCGCGGCGCATGAGCTGAATCCTGACTTGCCCGTGATCGTCATCAGCGGCGGGTACGGCGGCCACGAGACGAAGTTCGTCGAGGCCGGGGCGTTCGGCTACCTGCTCAAGCCGTTCCGGTTCGAGGAAGTGGAGGAGATGGTCAGACGTGCGGTGAGTAGCAGAGAATAGATTACTGATATGCGTTAGCTTCGGTTAGGAGATAAAACAGACCGCACATGACTCAGGAGGCACAGCATAAAGGTTTCTGCGGCTCAATCATTATCCGAAATACTTGAACCCGACGCGGAGGTTGTGGAGCGCGGCGGGCGGCACGGACGAGACAAGCACCCACGTCAGAACTCCGTGCGAGAGTCCGACGGCCAGAAGGTTGGGCGCGCGCTGGTAGACCCAAGCCCAGAGCAGCCCGCCCCCGAATGTCGCAAACGTGAGCCAGGGGTTCGGCAGATGCAGCAGTGCGAAGACGACGGCAGTTGTCGTGATGCTCTTCCAGCCGCGCCCCCAGACGATTTGCGCGCGTCGGTTGACGAAACCTTGCAACGCGTACTGCTGCAAAGGCCCCCAGAGAAGGCTGAGCGCGGGGACGCCGAAGAGCGACTGCCCGCCTTCCCAACGCGTGAAGTCGAGACGCGAATTATAGAAACCCAACGCGACGAGGAAGACGACGACTCCCAACATCGGCAACGCGAGCAGACGCGCGGCATGCCAGAAGTTGTCTAGCCGCCAGCCCACGTCACGCGCGGACTCGCTCCGCGCGCGGTGCGAGAGATACATGAAGATGAGGATCGTGGTGACGGGGAACATCAGCGCCAGCGCGCTGTCGCCGGCCAGCGCGAAGACGACCCACTCCGCGATGAGCACGGACGCGACGACCGCAAGAATCTCCCACGCCGCAAGCGCACGGTCTTCGGATTGCGGATTACGGATTGCGGATTGCGGAGTTGAAGACAGCATCTCTTTCATCATCATTTGCGCGCGTCGGGTTGCGGGTCAGAAACGCGAGCGTGAGCGAGCGTGTTTTCCGCACGTCTGACACGCTCGCTCACGCTCGCGTTTCTGACATGCACAATCATTTCCGTGCGAAGTTGAGCGGCTTGCCGATTTGCTGGAGCGTGCGGCGCGTACCGCCGCGGCTCGTATGCACGGCGTAGACGCGCGCCTGATGCTCTCCGTAAAGCTCCGGTTCGAGATTGAAGACGAAGCCGTGCCGCTCGTCCTCGGCGAAGCCTTTCTCTTTAACGTCCGGTCGCGGTTCATTCGCCACTCCTGCGGCGACGAAGCGGTTGTCTATGTAGAGATGAACTTCGACGGCCTCGTCGGGCCGCGCGCGGTCAACAACCCAGCCGCGGACGCTTCGACCGTCGGCGTGGTCGAGCGTGCCCGTGAAGAAAGGGTTGAACGCGACGGCGTGCGAGTAGACGGCGAGGCCCGCGACGAAGAAGAGGTCGAGCGTCAGCTTCGTGATGACGAGCGTCGTCAGACGCCTGCGCGCGGCGTGCGCGAGTCCGCCCGCGGGCGCGGAAAAAGGAACACGGAGACCCGGCCCTGCGCCCTCGGTCTCCGTGTTCTCATGCTCAAGCGCCGCGGCGTCTCTCATTGTCCGCGGTACGGGTTCTGGTTCGAGTCCTGATACGTGAGCGTGTGGCGCGGCGTGATGACTGCCTCAGCCGCGAGGTTCTGTCGCAGACGCACGGTCACCTGAAGCACCTGCGTGTCGCCCGGCGCAAGCTCCGCGACGCGCCAGACGAAGCCGCGCCCGCCTCCGGGCATGTCCTGCATGCTCAGCTCCGGCGACGACGAGATGAACTCAAGCGCGTCGGGCAGATACTCCGTGACGCTCAAGCTCTTCGCTAGGCCACCGCCGTCGTTAACCAGCACGAGACGGTAGAAGAGCGTGTCGCCGGGCTTAACTTCGGAGTTCGGAAGCTCCGCGCGCACGCGCACGCGCGGCGTCGCGACCGTGAGAACCGTGCTGTCCTCGCTCGCCGTGCGGCCCGTCGAGTTCAGGGCGCGCGTCACGAGGTTGTACGCGAACTGCGTGCGGTCTGCGGTCGTGCGCGGAATGTCAACGCGAAGGAGGACCGGGTACTGGCCTCCGCGCGGGTCGAGCGCGGAGGTCTGAGTCACCGCAGGCTCGCCATCCTGGAAACGTCCGTCGCCGTTCAAGTCGGCGTAGACATTCGCCTGCGGAGCGCCGGGCGCGACGATGCGAAGCTCGAAGCTCTCAGGATAGTTCGACGGGTTGCGGACGATGAAAGGGATGTACATCGTGTCGCCGGGCGTGGCCGTCAGACCCTTCGAGACGGCGTCAACGCGCGCGGCTGAAACGCGACCGACCGAGATGGTCGGGCCGTCGAAGTTCGACGGAATGAAGAGGCTCTGCGTCCGCATCGTCCCGCGACCGACGGGCTTGCTTGTGCCGGCCAGAGCTTCGGGCACGGCGCGGAGCGTGACCGTTATCTCGCGGTTGTCGCGCGAATCCAGATCGCCGAGCGCCCAGATGGCCGTGCGCGAGAGGCGGTCGTAGGCGATGGGCGCGGGCGTTGCGTTGACAAGCTCGAAGTCGGGGTTGAAGACGAAGTCTGCGCGCGTCGAACGCGCAGCCGCGCTCCCCTGATTGCGGACGCTGATGCGCTGCGTGAAAGTTTCGCCGGGCTGGACGCCTTCCTGCAAGGCATTGGAAGAGGCCGCGAGCGCGGCGGCGACGACCGTCAGCGATGCGTCGGAGACTCGCGTCACGGTCGCGTCGGCCTGCGAGGCGGCGCGGACGAGGAATCGCTGCTGCTGGTTGTCGGGCGCGTTATCAGGTACACGCGCGTTGAGCATGACCTCTATGCTTGAGCCGCGCTGCATCGAGGGCGTGACGAAGATGGGCAGGCCCGTGTCGTTGCCGCTCTGGCTGAAAGTAGGCTGGTACTCGGCGGGTAGGTCGGTCTCGATTCGGAACTGGTCTTCCTTGTTGCCGGCGTTGGTGATTACGAGCGGGAGTTGAATCGCCTGACCGGGCTGAGCCGCGAGGGCCGCGCGCTGGAGCGAGAGTTGGAGGTCGGGCACTTGCCGGACGGTAATGCTGAAGCCTCCCTGCGCGTCGCCCGCGCCCACGGGCGGAGGCGTGCTGATTACGGGCGTCGGAGTCTCGATGGGACGAGCGGGCGTCGGCGCGGGAGTTGACACCGGCCTCGCCGGACGATTGCGTTCGGCGGCGACGTTTGTTTCCAGTCGCTCCATTCCTGCCGCGGGCGCGCTCGGAGTTGAAACGGCGGGCGTGGGCCTGTTTGTATTCGCGTTTGAGTTGACGGGAGCGGGCGGACTGCCCCCGCGACGGCGACCCGTCGTTCGCGGGCGCTCGGCTTCGCCTCCGCCACGAATCGTGAGCGAGGGCGTGTTTGAGTTCGCATTGCCGCGCGCGATTTCGGTCGGCGTCGGGCGCGGCGTAGGAGCTGTGCGAGCGGGGCGAGCGGGGGTTGGCGTCGGAGTCGCTCGCGCCACAGCCACGGGCGTGGCCTGTGCGCGCGGCGTCGGGCTTGCAGCCGGAGCGGAAGGACGGCTCGCCGCCTCGGCCTTCGCAGCCGTCAACTCGCTCTCGAAGATGTCAACGAAGGGCGTGTCCTTCATCGTGTGAAGGCGCTGCGAGACTTCGTCGGCTTCGGAGAATTTACCCATCTCGATGTATGAGCGACCGAGCCAGAGGAGCATCAGGTCTGCGATGAAGCTGTTGGGATGACTCTTGAGAAAGGCGCTGAAGACGTTCGCGGCCTGCTCGAACTGACCCTTCGCGAAGAGCGCGCGGCCTCGGTTGAAGACATCCTGCTCGGCCTGCGAGGGCGTTTCGTCCTGCGGGTGCGCGGGCTGTGGGGTCGAGGCCGTCGAGACGGCGGCGGCGGTTGGGGTGAAGACGAGCGCGGCGGCTAGCGCGAGCGCGCCGATTCCATTCCTAATAAACAAAATATTTATCCTCCGACGGGCAGGTGCGAGTTTTATCGAATTGTCCAATCTGAAAGTATCGCCGGGAGAACGAACGCGCCGCACGCGCCTCGTCGTAAGCCCCGGCTTCAGTCGCGCAGGATAATACAGCCTCGCGGGCGCGTCGGACAAGGCTCTATTCAGTCGGGAGTAGTAGAGAGTCGTTTTTTTACTTGCGACGCGACACTTCAATGCGGTCGCCGGGCTTGAGCGTAGGGTCGGGCACAACGCCGCCCTCGATCTGGCGTAGGTTGTGCTCGGTCGAGACCAGCCGCCCGTCCTCGCCCGCTCGCGAAACCTTCACCTTCTCGCCCGCAAGGCGCGTCACCCCGCCCGAAGCCAGAAGCGCCTGCGTGAGCGTCATACCGACGTGAAAATCTTTCTGCCCCGGCGAGGCGATCTCGCCGCCGATGTAGAAGAACTCTGGCGGGCGCACCGTAAGGTTGACAACGTCTCCGGGCTGCACGAGCGCGGTCATCGCGGCGGCGTCGTTCAGATCAACGCTCGTCGTCTTACCCGTCGCGTGCGAGATGATGATGGCGCGTCCCGCTTCCGGCTTGGGCTGGGCTTCGGCGACAACGACGTAGAGCGGTATGGCCTCGCGCCTGAGAATCTTCGTGCCGGGGTCGCCTGCAAGTCCGCTCACAAGAACGGCGTGGCTCGCGTACTCGCGCACGCTGACGCGCAACTGCGGGCGGTCGAACACTCCCCGGTGGCGAAGCTCCGCGATGAGCTGTGCCGAAAGCTCTTCGGCGGTCATGCCCGCGGCGGTCACAGGATCGCGCAGCAGAGGATAATCGAGCGCGCCGCCCGCAAGCACCGTGTAGAGCGTTGACTGGCGCGGGTCTGGGGCATTGAGCAGACGTATGTCGAGAACGTCGCCGATACCGATTCGATAAATGGACGTGAGCGGAAGAGGTGCGGGCGCGGCTGCCGGTTTCGGTAGATTACTCGAAGCGTTAGGCGCGGCGAGCGGCGAAGAATTTTTGCCGTCGTCAACGGGTTTCGCCTCGACGGGAGCCGTCTTGGCGGGCGTGCTAACGGGGACGGGCGAAGGTGTGCCGGGCTTGGCCGGGGCATCGCTCGCCGCGGCACCGTTGCCGTTTTCCGCAGGCGTTACCGTCGCCGCCGCGGTCGAAATCGAGGCCGGGTTCTGATCCTTCTCCGCCGCGCGGCCCGCGGCGGTCTTTTCGCCCTCGGGGCGTGCGGCGCTCTCTTTCTTGCTATCAATCAAACGCGCCTTGTTCGTCTCGTCGGACGGCGCGGGCTTCTTCTTCTCGTCCTTCTTCGGCGCGCTCGCTTCCGCGCCGCCGACGCCCTTCTCTTCGGCGACCGGGCCGACGCGCGGACTTTCGACCTGAAAGTTTGCCGCGCGCGCGCTCGTCGCACAAAAGACGAGCGCGAAGGCGAGGGCTGTAAAAAACTTCTTCATACTGACACTCTTCCTTGCTGAACCTTCGTAGACGCTCGCCGCCGGGCATGGCGACACGAGCGGCATCCGATTACTTTAAACGACGAAACCCGCCTGATTCGCAGAGACTGAAGCTATAAAATACGTCGCGCGCCGACAGAGTCGGGCGGCGGCGGAGCTACCGACCGGACGCCGTTTCTTGTTTTCGAGACTGATTTTCGCAGGCGGTCGCCGCGCCGCTTTGGAGAAGGGTCGAAAAGGTCAAAGACGCGGGCGGGCTTGCTCCAATTTCCCGCGTTTAGATTCTAACCTTTGTCTTTCAAGGCTGGCAAGATTTCCGGCGGAAAAAGATTCGGCCAGCTCGCGCCGAGCCGACCACGCACGACCTCCTCCACCTCGTCCGCGGTCGCACAACTCAAACAATCGCGCGCGAGCGCCGCGGCTTCCAAAGCGTCCAGCCCGGCGATTGTTTGACGCACGCGCGGTATCGCCGTCGGCGCCATGCTCAACTCGCGCGCGCCCAATCCCAGAAGCACGGCTGCGTATGCGGGGGAGGCGGCCATCTCGCCGCAGACGATTGAAGGGATGCCCGCATCGCGCGCTGCGCCCAGAGCGCGCCCGATGCACTGCAAGACCGCAGGGTGCAGCGAGCGGAACCACCCGGCCACCTCGTCGTTGCCACGGTCAACGGCGAGCGTGTACTGCACCAGATCGTTCGTGCCGAGACTGAAGAAGTCCACCTCGCGCGCAAGCCTGTCGGCCAGCAGCGCGGCGGACGGCACTTCGATCATAGCTCCGACGCGCAC
>DASQLL010000502.1:0-7917 GCA_035630035.1 Pyrinomonadaceae bacterium
GGCGCGACCACTCTCCTTCTCTTCAACCGCCCAACGGCTGTAACCGCGCGTGCGATAGCTCTCGTTAAGTCGCACGATCCAATCGCGCACGCGCTCGATGTCGGCCCACGGCTGCCCGTTATCAATAAAGCGCATTACGTCCGGGTCGCTGACAATAGCGAACAGCGCGTCGGCGTCTTCGGGCGTCCACTCGCGGAGGATGAGACGATCTGTTTCGAGAATTACTCTCATCGCTATCCTACTGTCACGTCAGTTGTAGCTCGCGCTCGCGAAGGTACTTGACGCGGTCGCACAACCCTGCGATACACCATCAGCCGTTTTAAAGCAGGGTGAAAAACCCTTCTTGGGCGAAGTGATGATCGTGCGTCAACACTTCCGTCATTCCGCGATCAAGCATGATGACCATAGACATACAGTCGGTCATGCTGTAGCTCTTGTCCAATCTCGCCTCGAATAGAATTAGCGCATCTTCAAAGAGAAAGGCTTTGTCGGTGACCGTAATGTTTTCATCGTCCATGATGTGGCGAACGATAAGCGCTACTGCCAGCCGCATTTCGGGGCCGTAGTCTGAGAAATAATTTAACAACTCGACTAGGATCGGCTCTGTTGTGATCAGGTGAGTGTCCTTCAGGGAAGAGCTAAACTGTGTGGCTCTCTGATGCCATTGATCGCGTGGATTGATGCGGGCGATCCAGTAAAAGGTGTCAACGAAAACGGTTCTCACGACGTGCGCGGCGCTTTCTTTGGTGAGCCATAGAGGTAATGGTCGTGCTGCTCAGCGCCGTCCGCGGGCAAGTTGTTTAAAACTTCCTCCGGCACGTGGCGCATGATGGCGTCAACCATCTCCCAGAGCGGTCTTTCATCTCCGTCTAAGCGTATCTCCCTCTCCATCGCCTCAAGCGACTTGTCCGTCTCAAAGCTCTTAGTCATGGCTGCCCTCCCTTCGCCTGCCGTATTTTCTCACACGCCAATGTCTCATGTCATAGTCAATTCGCGCTCGCGCAGGTACTTGACGCGGTCGCGTATCTCGGCGGCGCGCTCGAACTCAAGGTTTCTGGCGGCGTCGCGCATCTCGTGCTCGAGGCGCGCGATTGTCTCCTTGAGTTGGCCGGGCGCGTACTCGTCAATGCTGTCAAGCTCAAGCGGCACTTTGAAGTAGTCGGCCTCGTATGCGGTGACGAGCGTGGCCTCGATGGGCTTGATGATCGTCTGCGGCGTGATGCCGTGCTCGCGGTTGTACTCCTCTTGAATGGCGCGGCGGCGCTCGGTCTCGCCGATGGCGCGGCGCATCGAGTCCGTGATTTTGTCTGCGTAGAGTATGGCCGTGCCGTTCGAGTTGCGCGCGGCGCGTCCCATCGTCTGTATGAGCGACGATTCGGAGCGCAGGAAGCCTTCCTTGTCGGCGTCGAGTATTGCGACGAGCGAGACTTCGGGCAAATCCAACCCTTCGCGCAGGAGATTGATGCCGACCAGCACGTCGAACTCGCCGCGGCGCAAATCGCGCAGAATTTTTATGCGCTCAAGCGTCTCGATGTCCGAGTGGAGGTAGCGGACGCGCACGCCGACCTCTGCGAAGTATTCCGTCAAGTCCTCCGACATCTTCTTCGTCAGCGTCGTCACAAGCACGCGCTCGTTTCTTTCGGCGCGCGCGCGGCACTCGCCGAGAAGGTCGTCAATCTGCCCCTTGACGGGGCGCACCTGAACAATCGGATCGGTGAGTCCCGTCGGACGTATGATCTGCTCGACGACTTCGCCGCCCGTGCGCGTCAACTCATACGGGCCGGGCGTCGCGGAGACGTAGAGCGTCTGTCCGACGCGCGCCTCGAACTCCTCGAAGTTGAGCGGGCGGTTGTCCATCGCCGAAGGGAGGCGGAAGCCGTACTCGACGAGCGTGCGCTTGCGCGACTGGTCGCCTTTGAACATGGCGCGTATCTGCGGGACGGTCTGGTGCGACTCGTCTATGACGACCATCGAATTATCGGGCAGGTAGTCGAGCAGGGTCGGCGGCGGCGAGCCTGCGGGCTTGCCCGTCAGATGGCGCGAGTAGTTCTCGATGCCGCGGCAGAAGCCCATCTCCTTCATCATCTCAAGGTCGTACATCGTGCGCTGGTGAAGCCGCTGCGCCTCGACGAGCTTGCCCTCCTTGATAAGCATCGGCTCCCACTCGTCTAGTTCTTCGCGTATGGTCTTGATGGCACGCTTGACCGTTGACTTGGGCATCACGTAGTGCGTCTTCGGATAGATGGGCAGGCGCGAAGTGTGCTTTTCAAGAACCTCGCCGAGCAGAGGATCAATCGTCGAGACCGAGTCAACCTCGTCGCCCCAAAGCTCGATGCGGTAAGCCTGATCCTGATAGCTCGGATAAACTTCCACGGTGTCGCCGCGCACTCGGAAGCTGCCCCGGTCAAACTCGATGTCGGAGCGCTCGTACTGCAACTCGACGAGCTTCTGCAAGAGCTGCTCGCGCGTGAGCTTCTGCCCCGGCTCGACGAAGATGATCATGTTGTAGTAGGCGTCCGGATCGCCGAGGCCGTAGATGCAGGAGACCGAAGAGACGACTATCACGTCGCGCCGCTCGAACAGAGCGCGCGTCGCCGAAAGGCGCAGGCGGTCAATCTCCTCGTTGACGGTCGCCTCTTTTTCGATGTAGGTGTCGGAGGCCGGGACGTATGCTTCGGGCTGGTAATAGTCGTAGTAGGAGACGAAGTATTCGACCGAGTTTTCGGGGAAGAAGGTCTTGAACTCCTGATAGAGCTGCGCGGCGAGCGTCTTGTTGTGCGCGATGACGAGCGTCGTCCGCTGCGTGCGCTCGATGACGGAGGCGACGGAAAACGTCTTGCCCGATCCCGTTATTCCGAGCAGCACCTGATCCTTCGCGCCGTCGTCCAGACCACGGACGAGCGCGTCAATCGCCTGCGGCTGATCCCCTTGCGGCTTGAATTCGGAACGGAGTTTGAACTTCATGGTGAATGGTCAATGGTAAATGGTAAATGGTGAAAAGACAAAGTGGGTCTTTTCACCATTTACCATTTACCATTGACCATTCACTAGGCGGCGGAGGGCTGGCTGCTGCTTATCTGGTAGATGGCCTCCATGACGGCGGAGCGCACTTCCGTTGGGAGCGAGCCGCGCACGGCGAGGCGGCGGAAGGCGGGGAGGATTTCCTTCTGGCCGGAGAGCGCGAGCAGCTTAACGACGGCGAGGCGCACCTCGTTGTTTGGGTGGCCTTCGATGGCGCGTATGAGCGGCTGAACTTCGCCGGCTTTAGCCATCAGGAAGAGGAGAGAGAAAGCCTCGTAGGTCTTCTCGCGGCTCTCGCCCGTGAGCTGCGAGATGGCTTCGATGGCGAGACCCGAAGCGGAGATGGCCGAGCCAATCGAGCGGCGGCGTTCGGGCGTGGCCTCGCGCAGCGCGCGCGTGAAGGAATCGGCGCGGTCTTCGCGAAGCTCGTAGAGTGCGCGCGCGGCGGCCCCGCGAACTTCCCTCGCCTCGTCGTCGAAGGCGGCGCAGATTTGCTGGAAGGCTTCGTCGGTGTCAACGTGCGACAGCTCTGTGATGGCGGAGGCGCGCTCGCCGGCCAAGCGGCTGCCGAGCTTCTGTTGAATGGATGCGGGGACGGTCGAGAACTCGTCGAACGGCGCGACGCCCTTCTCCGTGAAATCCGCGACGGTCGCGCTCCCCGCGTCTCGCGCGGGCGCGAACGATTCCTCGATGCTCTTCTCCGCAGGCTCGAAGCCGCCCACTTCTTCTTCAATCGCCGATTCGGCCTCGGACGGGGCGACCTCTTTCGAGATCGTCTCGACCGGCGAAGCTTCCACGACGGGCGCGGACATATCAATTTCGTTGTAAGGCTCGACCGCGACGGGCTGCTCGCCGAAATGCGTCTCGCGCACGTCAAGCTCAACCCACTCGTCGTCCGCAACGGCGACGCCTTCGTCCTCGCTCTCGACGGGAGAGACAACCGGCGCTTCTTCAATCGCTTCTTCAATCTCGAAGCTGTCGCCCGCGTCAGTCGCGCTCTCGTCGAAGAGTGTGACCTGCTTGGACTCGACGCTCGGCCCGGCTATCTCGAATTCTTGCGCCGCCGACTCGAAGTCTTGTACCGCCGAGTCGGTGACGGACGGCTCGACGAACTCGATGGACGTGCTATCTACATCTTCGGATTCCGCAAAGGGTCGGATGCCCGTCTCTTGGACGGTCTCCGGCACGACCTCTTCAGGCTCGCTGACCGCCGACTCCAAAACCTGCGGCTCGTCAAAGAGATGCGACTCGACTTCGGAAGTAGGCGTCTCTTCAAACGCTTCGGGCACGGCCTCAATCGCCGAAATCGCCGATGCTTCTTCGACGGGCGCAATCTCATTCGTAATCTCTTCGACGGGCGCGGTCTCGAACGCTATCTCTTCGACAGAAGCCGGCTCGATTGCAGTCTCTTCGCCGCGCGCGATCTCGAACGGCTCTAACTCGACGGTCGCTTCTTCAGCCGACTCGACCGGCCCGGCCTCGGCGACGGGCGCGGCCTCGGCGACGGAAGCGTCATCTTCAACTACAGGCTCGACGGCGACCGTTTCAATGTCTTCAACGGCAGGCTCGATGGCGACCGTTTCGATGGCGACCGGCTCGGCAACTTCTAAAGACTCGGCGACCGGCGTCGCTTCGCTGGTTATCTCTTCAAACGTGGGAGTCTCAGCCTGCGCCGTCTCTATGACTGCTGCGGGTTCGGCAATCGCGGGCTGCGCGCGCACCTCTTCGGCTGCCGCGCGGCAGGTTTCGACGGCGTTGCGTATGACGCGGGGCGGGATTCTGTCTCGCTGCTTCCTCTCGCGCTCCAGAAGCGCTTCGAGCGGCGCGACGGCTGAGGGGTCGCGCAACTCTCCGAGAGCCTCGACCGCGGCGCGACGCACGTCAATTGATCTGTCTTCGAGCGCGGCGACGAGGTTCGGCGTGGCCGCGCGGTCGCCGACGAGCGCGAGCGAACGCGCCGCGGCGGCACGCTCGGCGGGCGCTTCGGCCTCGATCAGGTCGCGCGACTTCTCGTCGAAGTAGCCATGTTTGACGAAGGCCGCGCGCGCGCGCGCGCGACGCTCAGGGTTTCGGCCCGCGAGCGCGGAGAGCAGCTCGGCGGCGATCATCTGCCGCGCCATCGAATCGGACGAGCCGACGACTGATTCGTCGTAAGCGTCGCCCTGTAGAACGCGCCGCGCCTCCGCCTGCACGTTGTCGGGGTCGAGCGCGACGACGGGCGCTATGCCCGTCTCCGAAGTTGCGGCATCCAACACCGCGGGGGCAATCAACGTCGTCGCGGGGACGATCTCTGTAGTTGCAAACGAAGCGGTCTCGACCTCTTCCGCAGCATCAACTTCTTCCGAAGCCTCGACCGCCGGAGTCGTGTCCTCAACAACGACTTCTTCGACAGGCGCATCTTCAACAGCAGCTTCCTCGACCGCCGAGTCCGCAGCCGCGACTTCTTCGGCGACTGGCTCTGCCGCGATTGGTTCTGCAACAACAGGTTCGTCCGCGATTGGTTCTGCAACGACAGGTTCTTCCGCGATAGGTTCTACGACGACCGTCTCCGTGGCGACCGTCTCTGCGATAACAGACTCCGCGACGGCAGGCTCTGTGGCGACAGGTTCGGCAACCGCAGTTTCTTCAATTGCAGTTTCTTCAACAGTGGTTTCTTCAGCCGCAGTTTCTTCAACCGCAGGTTCTTCAACCGTAGGTTCTTCAACCGTAGTTTCTTCAACCGCCGCTGCTTCGACCGGAGGCTCTGCGACGACGGCCAACTCTTCGGCCAACGCGCCCTTCTTCCTCGCGGCCTTCTCCGCCTTCTTCTTTAACTTTTTCTTCGCGTTCTTTGACTCTCTGACGGTGACGGTCGAAGCCGCGACGACGGGCTTCAATGCGGCGGCGCTGCCGGTCTCGACCGCGCTCAGGCTTGCGCCCGAGGAAGCATCTTTGAGACGCGTCGTGGGCGATTCGTCGAGCTTGTCCTTTGTCGTCGCCTTCGATTCTTCGAGAGGCACTTGCGGCTTGGCGGAGGTGCGGCGCGCGGCGAAGACTAGGCCGAGGCCGACGATGACGAGCGCGATGACGAGCGCCAGCCACCAGTTTTGCAGAAGATACGTTCCGAGCGTCGAGCCGGACGCTGCGCTCGTCGCGTCCGTCGCGGGGTTCGTGGTCGTGATGGGAGCAATCGTCCCCGGCGGGTTTGCGCTTGCGATCTGCTGCTCGACCGGCGGCGTCGGGAGGGGCGTCTCAGTCGCCGCGGGCGGTTGCGCGCCGTCGAGCGCGTTCTGTCCGACGCCGACCGGCTGCTCCGTCGCGCCCGGAGGAGTCGTTAAGACGGGCGCACCTGTTCCCTGTTGGCCGGCTGCTCCCGCGGGTTGCGCGGGCCGCTTCTCGCCCGGCGTGACGTTCTGCGTCGCGGGAGTTTGCGTCTGCTGATTCGCGGTCTGGTTCGACGCGGTCGGATTTGAATTTTGGTTCGCGGGCGGGCTGGTCGTTCGGTTCGAGGCGTCGTTGCCGGCGCTCGCCGTCGCGTCCGCAGGCATGTCGAAGACAACGTCGAGGCGGTTGAACTTCTGTTCGACGCGCGGCTTTGCGCCGGGCTGGATGCGGTACGAAAGCACTACCGACTTGCCGCGACGCTGAACCTGCATGTCCGAGTAGCCGCGAGCGGCTGCGCGCGCCACCGTGTCCGCGTTAGCGTTCGGCAACTCGACGAAGAAGCGGTCGCCGCTCCGGTAGGCCGAATAGTCGTTAAGGGGATTGTCCGAGGTAATCGTCATGCGCGAGCCGCGAGCTGTGTCGCTGCCGCGCCCGATGAAGACGTGCTTGGGTCGCTCAGCCGTCTGCCCCTGCGCGGGCGCTCTCTGGCTCGCCGGCTGCTGTGCGGCGGGCGTCCGTGCGCGCTGCCGGCTGCGCGGGCGTTGCGCGCTCGCAAGGTCGCCGCCCGCGACGGCGAGTAGCACAAAGGCAAGAGCAAAAATGAGAGTCGCTGGAGCTTTCGGTCGCATGTAACTTCCGTTTCGTGAGCTAGACTTCAAGGGCATGGCGCAGTGTCCGGGATAAGTGTTGAAGGCCGCGTTCGGTCGTCATTATGCAATAGCGGAGCGTCGTTGTCACCAATGATTTCGCCGCCCGAAAAACCCTTCCAAACCGAAACCTACAACATTGGGACAGAGGAAAGATATTAACCACGAAAACACACGAACCAACGCGAAGCCGAAGACACGAAATTTCGTGTGATTTGCTTCGTGTCATTTCGTGTTATTTCGTGGACAGATCTTCTCGCCTCCCAATCCCATAAGTTTTGCTTTAGGTGAAAACTCTTCGCGCTCCTCGCCGCCACAGGTACACGGCGAGGGGCGCGCGAGGTGTCTATGCTTCACTGAAGCACGACGGGCTGGAGCTGCTCGGCGGGCTGGAGCTGCTCGATGCGCTTGACCGTCTCGACGATTGTGCGACGCACCTTTTCGGGGACGCCGCCGTTCTCGGCGATACGCAGGAGCCGTTCGCGGAGCTGCGGCTGCGACTCAAGGTCGAGCAGGCGTATACAGGCGAGGCGAACCTCGATGTCGCGGTTGCACTCGATTGTGTCGAAGATCGGCTCGGTCTCGCCCGCCTTGGCGACGAGCGAAAGAAGCGAGAACGCCTCGTATGCCTGTCTCCGATCTTCGCTCGCAAGACGGCTGATGGCCTGCGCCGCAAGGCCGGCCTTGACGCACGCCTTCGCCACGTCGCGGAGCGTCTGCTCGTCCGTGGATTCGATGACGCGGACGTATGCGTCGGCGCGGTCGAAGCTGAGGCGTGAGACGGCGCGTGCCGCGGCGGCGCGAACCTCGCGCGCCTCGTCGGCGAGCGCGACGGCGACGTGAACAAACACCGACTCGTGATCAATAATGCCGAGGCTTGTGATGG
>DASQLL010000503.1:0-11056 GCA_035630035.1 Pyrinomonadaceae bacterium
TGACCGCGAGCGAGCTTGAAGGAAGCGCCGCGCCCGCCGCGAGCACGACCAACAACTACGTCTACTGCAACTTCGCCGACACGCCCGATCAAGTGCCCGACTCAGTCGCCGGCAAGATAGCTCTCATACGTCGCGGCAGCACCGTGGACGGCGGCGCGGCGGGCACGGGTCTCTTTGCAAACAAGGTCGCGCAGGTCGCCGCAAAGGGCGCGACAGCCGCGCTCATCTACAACAACGTGGACGGCGAACTGACGGGCGTCACCGTCTACGCCTCGACCATTCCGGTCTTCGGCATGTCGAAGGCGAACGGCGAGTATCTGAAGTCAATCATAGGCTCGGACGCGGCGGGCGCGGTCTCGGCCAAACAGATCACCATCAAGAGGACGAGCGCCGCGTTCATGGGCGAGATGGGCGGCTTCAGCTCTCGCGGCCCCGTGCGCGGGCTGGGTCAGGTCAAGCCCGACATCTCCGCGCCCGGCGTCGCCGTTCTTGCCGCCGTGCCTCCGGCGAGCCTGCTCGGAGCAATCGGCACGCTCGAAGGGACGCCGAACTACGCGCATCTGGACGGCACCTCGATGGCTACGCCGCACGCGGCGGGCGCGGTCGCGCTCATCAAGCAGGCGCACCTCGAATGGACGCCCGACATGATTCGCACGGCGCTCAGCAACACTTCGACGAACATGCGAAACCAGTCGGGCACGCCGAAGTCGGACGGCCCCTCGACCGCCGACTCGATCATCGCGCAGGGCGGCGGGCTGATTGACGTTAAGGAAGCTCTCAGCGCGAAGGCGCTCATGGGCGTCGCGGGCGACGGGATGAGCGCGCCCGGCATACTCGGCAGCCACTCCTACGGGGAAGTGCCCGTAATCAACAGCCGCGTCACGCACACCGCGCCCGTCACCGTCACCGTCCGAGACCTTTCGGGTCAGGGCGGCACGTACAACCTCTCGGTCGCGAACAACCGCGACCTACAGCTCGCAGGCATCAACGTCTCGGTCTCGCGTTCGAGCGTTTCGGTGCCCGCAGGCGGCGAGGCCACGTTCAACGTGAGCGCGACCGTTGACGGAGACCTCCTGCGCGACGTGATGGCCGCGAAGACGTTCGGGTCGCAGGTCGTCTTCGAGAAGATACAGATGCAGTGGTTCGTGTCGGCTACGCGCGCGGACGGCGCGGAGTCTCTACGCATGCCCTTCTTCTTCCGTCCCGGCCCTTCGGTGCCCGCCGCGCCCACAATCGTCACGACCGAGCACACGGACATCATGCCCGCGGGCGACGCGGGCGCGCAGCGCGACACGCTCGGCTTCCAGCCGGAGCTGAGCGGCGCGACCTACAAGGACGTGCCGTTCGACGTTGACGCCTCGACCTTCCGCATCGAAGCGGAGACCGAGTGGATGCAGGTGGCCGAGTCGGGACAGCCCGACCTCGACTATCAACTGCTCGACCCCGACGGCGAGATCGTCACGCAGTCGGGCAACGGCGTCGGCCCCGAGTACGTGAACGTGACGGTCACGCGGCCCGGAACCTACACGCACCGCGTCATAGGCTTCTCGAACGCGGCGACCGAGTTCACCGTCACGACAACCCTGACGAAGGGCAGCGTGCCGCCCTCGCTCGCGGCGATAGCGGGCGAGTTCACGGACGCGCAAGGCGGCGCGGTTGATTTCGACGGAGCGTTCACGCTCTCCTTACAGCCTTCGGGCGGCGAGCGCGGCTTCGAGGTCGAGCGCTCGGCGGACGGCGGCGAGACGTGGGACACGATAGCGAGTCTCGCGGCGGGTGCGACGAGCCTCGCCGTCACGAATCAGCCCGACGGCACGTTCCAGTACCGAGCGCGCGGACTGCACGACGGACAGATCGGCTTTTACGTCACGCCCGCGGGCGCGGCGCAGTCAATCATCGTCAGTCGCCGCACGCTCGTTGACATCACAAGCTTCGTGGAGTCGGCCATCGTTGACAATACGTTCACGTTCGCGGGCGGCGTGACGCAGTTCAACATGACGCTCGTCAACAAGGGCGCGAAAGCGTACCTGCCGCAGCTAAGCTACCGCATCGTCGGCATCAGCTCCGCTTCGGGGCTTGTCGCAGCCACGAACGCCGACGGCGGCGGCGACGGCAAGTCGTCGGCAACGGCAGCCGTGTACGACTACTCGCGGCAGCTAGGCGCGGACGAGAAGTTCGCGTCGGGCGAAGTGTCGGGCGCGAAGACTCTGCGCTTCACGAACCCGCGCAGCGAGCTGTTCAATCTCCTCGCGCAGGTCACTGCCTTCGAGCAGGCCGGCGGCGGGGAAGGCGGCGAGCAGATAGCCGCGGGCGGCCAGCCGCCGACGCAAAGCGGCGTCGCGTTGCCCAACCCGACCTCGCTGTTGCAGATCACGGTCAACCCGCTGACGCGGACGGTGAGCGTGCAGCGCATCAGCGCTCTGCGCTAGGCTGCGGTTAAAGGTCGGGGTACGACGAAAGAAAGCCAAGTCTCTCTCCCTTTCGTCGTAAAAAGGAGCGCGGTGCGAACCGGAATTCGCACCGCGCTCCTTGAATTTTACCGCGTTGAAATTTTCACTCCGCGCAACGGCGGCGCGGCTCCGCAACTTTATTTCTCCTGCGGCGGGCACGGCGCTACGCCGGCGCGACGCAGGCGGACGGGCTTCTTCGGCTTGTCGCCTTCAAGCTCTCCGTTGTTGATTGCGTCCACCGTCTCCATGCCGCGCCTGACGCGACCGAAGGCTGCGAACGTGCCGTCGAGGTGCGCGGCGTCGCCCGCGAGTATGAAGAAGTGCGTCGTCCCGCTGTTGGCTTCGTCCGTGCGCGCCATCGAGAGGATGCCGCGCACGTGCTTGACGGCGTTCGGCTCGTCGGGCACGGTGCGCGCCGCGCGGCGCAGAAGCTCCGGCGTCAGCTTCTCGCGCGTCGCGAGGTTGCCGCCCTGTATGATGAAGCCCTTGACGACGCGGCTGAAAGTCGTCGTGTCGAACGCGCCGGTGGCCGCGAGGTTGAGGAAGTTGCGGACGGATTCGGGCGCGACCTCGGCGAGCATCTCGACGACGATCTCGCCCGATTCGGTGTCGAGCGCGACGCACTGCTTCGACATCTGCTCGACACTCGCCGTGTCGAACGGCTCGCGCGCCGCCGCTTCGCCCGCGGGCCGCGCGTTCGCTTTCTTCGCGGGCGGCGCGCTCTGCTTCGGCTGCGCCGCGGGTTGCTGCGGTTCAGTCTGCCGCGCTTGTGGCTGCTGCGCGCAGACGACCGTTACAAGGCACGCAGCACACAGCGCGAGACAAGCCAAACGAAATGTCTTTAATACCATCGCTCTCATCACTCGAAGAAAAATTAACAGGGATGGACAGGATGAAGAAAAGTCAGAAGTCAGAACGCTGAACGATGAACTGAACCCAACCTGTCTTTCAGTTCATCGTTCAGCGTTCTGACTTCATCCTTCCTAAAGCGATCCGCCCTTCAACGTCGCGTCGCGTTTGGCCTTGAACTCCGAGCCGGTCTTCCACTCAGGAATCTTGTCGCCCTGCGCGATGCGGTAGCCGATGATCGTGAGAAGCTGCGCGTCCTCGATTGCGCCCGACAAGTCCCAGTCAGGCTTAATCTGATCCGAGACCTTGTGGTAGTCGTTCTTGGTGTACTCGTCGCGCTTCTGCTGGCTGTACTCGGCGGACTTGCCGACGTAGTCGGTGCCTGAGTCGGTGTAGAGCGCGGGCACGCCCTCCTTCGCGAACTCGAAGTGGTCGGAGCGGTAGTAAAAGCCCTTCTCAGGCTCGGGGTCGGGTTTCACTGTGCGCCCCTGCATCGAGGCCACCTCGCGCAGAAGGTCTATGAGCGTGCTGTTGTCGTCGCCGACCATGACTATATCCTTCGTGCGCCCCCACTGGTTGACGCCGTCCATGTTGATGTTTGCGAGCGTGCGCTCGCGCGGGTAGAGCGGATTCGTCGCGTAATACTTCGCACCGAGCAGTCCCTTCTCTTCGGCTGTGACGGCGAGGAAGAGGACTGAGCGCTTGGGCGCGGGGCTGATTTTCGTGAACGCCTCCGCGATCTCAAGCATCGCGCCGCAGCCCGAAGCATTGTCGAGCGCACCGTTGTAAATCTGATCGCCCTGCAACTTCGGGTCGCGCCCCAAGTGATCCCAGTGCGCGCTGTAGACGACGTATTCGTCCTTGAGCTTCGGGTCTGAGCCTTCGAGCTTTGCGACGACGTTCTGCGAGTTGATCTCGCGCAGGGTGTTCTTGATCGTGAAGTTGGCCTTAGCGTTTAAGGTGACGGGCTTGAAGTCTTTCGTGACCGCGGCCTTTTTGAGCGCGTCGAAGTCCTGTCCCGATGCCGACAGAAGCTCTTTGGCGCGTTCGAGCGTTATCCAAGCCTCGACCGCCGCGCGATCCATGTTTTTGTTCGGCGTCTGTATGTCGAAGTTCTCGCGCGACCAACTGCCTGAGACGACTTCGTACCCGTAGCCCGCAGGCTTCTCTTCGTGGATGATAATGGCCGCCGCCGCGCCCTTGTCGCGCGCGATCTCGTACTTGTACGTCCAGCGACCGTAGTAGGTCATTGCGTTGCCCTTGAACATCTTCTCGTCGAGCTTCGAGGGGTCTGCGGGGTCGGGCACGGCGGGGTCGTTGATGAGCATGAGGATGGTCTTGCCCTTAACGTCAACGCCCTTGTAGTCGTCCCAACCGTACTCCGGCGCGCTCACGCCGTAGCCGACGAAGACGATGTCGGAGTTCTCCACCTTCGACTCCGGCACAAAGCGGCGCGAGACTGCGACGTAGTCGGTCGGAAACTTGAGATCAATCTTCTTGCCGCCCGCGTCGAACGAGGCGGTTACATCCCCCGTGAATCCGACGAGCGGCACTTTCTGCACGTAAGTGCCGTCGGGGTTGCCGGGCTTGAGGCCCAACTTCTGGAACTGCTCGGTCAGGTACTTGACCGAAAGCTCCTCGCCGTTCGTGCCGGGGCCGCGCCCTTCGTACTCGTCGGACGAGAGCGTCCTCGTGTGGCGCATGATGTCTTCGGAGTTGATGGTGTCGAGCGCGGGCTTTAGCTCCGCTGGGATGGCGGCGGTTTGCGTCGCGGGCGTCGGAGTCGTCGCCGCGCTGTTGGTCGGGGCGGTCGTCGTGCAGGCGCACGCGAAGGCGGCGGCGAGCGCGAGCGAAAGTAGTGCGAAGAAACGTCTGTTCATCGTCGGTTTTGCCTCGCTACGGAAGAGAGTTGTGGACGCACAAGAGTTTCGCCGCCTCGCCACGGGGAAGTCAAATCGCGGTTGCATCCCGGCGCGCGTGGGTTAAAATCTCCGGCGGCGCGCGTGCGCCGCGAAGCTGAACCCTGTGACCATGAATCTCTAAACAGAATGAGACCAAAAAAAATATCAAGACGCCTCACGCCGCTCGTCCTCGCGTGCGTGCTGCTCGCGAGTTTCCCGCACGCCCCCGCGTCGGCGCAGCGAAGACGACAGCCCGCGCAAACGATTGCGCGCCCCGCCGCCACCGCCCCCGCGCCGCGCGCCGAGACGGAGACGCAACCCGCGAACGCGGACGCGCAACCCGCCAACGCGCAAAGGCGCAATGAGCCGGATCGCTCAATCGAAGAGATGCTGTCGGCTGATGCCTACAGCGTCTACGCGGAGTGGCGGAGGCTCGGCGCGCTCGCGCAGATGGAAGAGATAAAGACCGGCGTCGCCGCGCTGCAACTGTTCGGAGACGAGACGAAGCCTCTGACAGACCTCGTCGGATTCGTAGGGGAGAATTCGGAGATGCTGATCGAGTCGCGCGCCGTCCTAGTGTCCATGCCCACGCGCGGCGGGCTGCCGCAGGCGCTGTTCGCGCTTGAGCTGCCGTCGCCGGAAGCGGCCATCGCCTTCGAGCCGAAGATGCGGCGACTGTTCGGCCAGCAGGCGAAGGCTTACAGAGACCTCGTCGGCGACACGCAAGCCGCGCCGCCCGCGCCGCGCCGCGCCGGAAGACAGGCGGGCCGTGAAAGGCCGGAGCCGCGCAAGGCGGACGCTTCGACGTTCGCGTTCAGGCGCGCGGGGCGTTGGCTGCTCGCGGCGGACTCGCCGTTCACGCTCAAGCGACTGCGCGGCGACGAAGGCGCGAGCGCGCTCTCACAGGACGTGCGATTCCAGTCGGCCCGGACGCGCTTCAGCTCGGATGCGTTCTTCGTCTACGTTGACACGACGCTCGCGCAGCAGGGCTGGGCCTTGCAGATGCAGAAGGATCAGGAGGCGCGCGATGCCGCCGCCGCAAAGGAGATGGCGGAAGAGCAGAAGCGGGGCGTAGCCGTCGGCAAGGTCGAAGACGGGACGACGACGACCGTGCAAACGCCCGTCGTCATCGAGCAGCCCGCGCCGACGACTGCCGACGCGCCCTCCGCGCCCGAAGCGTCGCCGTCGGTCACGCCTACGCCGCCCGCCGAAGAATCCGCCGCGCCGCCCGTGAGCGAGTCGGAAGGCAAAAAAGATGAAGAGGGCGAGGGCGAGTTGAGCGCGGTGGCCGAAGTGCGCGCGCCGACCCCGGAGCAGATGGCCGCGGCGCAGTTGGGCGGCGTGCTGCGCGGCCTTTGGGGCGGCATCCCGCGCATCCCCGGCGCGGTCGCGCTCGGCGTCGGCCTCGGCGGCGGCAACCTCGCAGTCCGCGTCGCGGTCGAGAACCCTTCGGACGGCACGATCAACGTCATCCCGTTTCTGCCGAACATAATCTCCGGCGCACCCGTCACCGCCGAAGCCTCGGAGGTCGCGCCCGCCGACGCGGACATCTTCTTCTCGACCTCGCTCGACTGGGCGCAAATCTACACGTCCACGCTCGGCACCGCGTCGCTCAGCCCCTCATACAACGTGACGGCGAACATGATCGGCGGCGGCGGCGAAGACGAGTCGGGCGGCGCGGCGTCGAGCGAGAAGCCGCCCACGCCCGACGAGACAATCGCGCTCATCGAAAAACTTTTTCGCTTTAAGTTCAAGGAAGACCTTCTGCCTTCGCTCGGCAACGAGGTCGCCATAAGCATGCCTCTGGACATCTTCGGCGGGGGACTCGTCGGGCCGTCGCGCCGGAGCGCCGAGAAGAAGGAGCAGAAGGACTCGGAGCCGGGCTTCGTCTTCATCATCTCGCTCAACAACCCGGAGAAGATTCGAGAGATACTGCCGCGCGTGCTTGCCGCCTTGAGCTTCTCGATGCCGGACGCGGGCGGCGGCGCGTCCGAGCGTCGCGAGGGCTTCGAGATACGCGCCGAGGGCGGCGTTGCATACGCGATCATCAATAACTTCCTCGTCGCCTCGACGGAGGTCAAGGCAGTCCGCCACGTCGTTGACTCGTTCGCCGCGCGCAAGACGCTCGCAACGTCGAACGCATACCGCGACTCGACCGAATGGCAGGCGAAACAGAAGCTCGTGCAAGCTTACGTCTCGGAGGCGCTGATGCGCGGCGCGACCGAGGACACGAAGAAGCGTTCGGGCGGAAGCACAGACCCCGTGGTTCGCGCGCTGCTCACGCAGCTCGACGTGCCGCCGCTGCCTGCCTCTTACGAGGCGACGAACGAGGGCGACGTTCTCGTACACGAGCTGCGCCTGCCCATGGGCATGCTCAAGGCCTACGCCACCGCCATCATGATCAGCGCGAAGGACGCGCCCGTCACCACGGGCGAGGCAATGGCCGTATACGCGCTCAGCCGCATCGGGGGCGCCCAAGAAGAGTTCAAGACCGACAAGAAGAAGGAGCGCTTCGGCACGCTCGACGAGTTGATTGCCGAAGGAATTCTGGAGAAAGATTTCCTACAACACTTGGAGTACAAAATAGAGTTAAGCGTCTCCGGCGAGAAGTACGAGGTCACGGCCACGCCCAAGAACTACGGCAAGACGGGACGCCGCTCCTTCTTCGTTGACGAGGGCGGCACGGTGCGCGGCGCGGATCACAAGGGAAGGCCCGCGACGGCAGCAGACCCGCCAGTAAATTAACGCAGAAGTCGGAACGCTGAATGATGAACTGGAGACGTTTGCTTTACAGCTCATCGTTCATCGTTCTGCGTTCATCGTTTCTTCCTATGGACGAACTGAGCCTACAAGAACGCTACTCGCCGCTCGGCGCGTGTTTCGGCTGCGGCCCCACGAACGAACAGGGGCTACGCATACGCAGCTTCGTTTCGGAAGATGGCGCGGAGGTCGTCTGCGACTGGAGACCGAAGCCGCATCACGAGGCTTATCCGGGGATGCTCAACGGCGGCATCGTCGGCACGCTCCTCGACTGCCACTCGAACTGGGCCGCCGCATACCACCTCATGCGTCGAAACAATCTCGACCAAGCGCCCTGCACCGTCACCGCCGACTACGCCGTCAAACTCTTGCGGCCCACGCCGACGAGCGCGACACTCCACATCGCGGCGCGCGTCGTCGAATCAACCGACGACCGCGCGATTGTCGAGGCCGAGATCACCGCCGACGGAAAACTTTGCGCCACCTGCCGCGGCACTTTCGTCGCCGTCAAGCCGGGCCATCCGGCTTATCACAGATGGTAAGCGGGTAGACTTCGAGGCGGAAACGCGACCGTCAGGGAGCGTGTTAATGTGATTCAGGGATGACACGCTCCCTGACGGTCGCGTTTCCGCCTGCGATGCTACAACATTAATTATTCCCTCATTTAACTGCAATATCTGACGCGGCAATTACTGGCTACGAAGATTTTCGTTGACAGTACGAACTTCTTCGTAGTAGTCTGCCCGCCGACATTTCGGTCGAGAGGTTTTGAGCGATGACTGAATCGAATTTACCGCGCCCGACGGACGCGGAACTGGAAATCCTCAAGGTGCTTTGGCGACGCGGCCCCAGCACCGTGCGGGAGGTCTTCGAGACGATTGGCGAGACGAAGCAGACGGGCTACACGACCGTTCTCAAGTTCATGCAGATCATGTCGGAGAAGGGACTAGTCAGACGCGACGAGAGCGAGCGCGCGCATCGTTACGAGGCCGCGCTCGCCGAAGAGGCGACGCAGCGGCAACTCATCGGCGACCTCTTGCAGAGGGCGTTCGACGGGTCGGCCAGAAAGCTCGTCCTTCAGGCTCTCTCCGCGGAGCGCGCCACCGCCGACGAACTGTCGGAGATAAGGCGTATGCTCGACGAGTTGGAAAGGGGTGAGCGTTGATGTCTGCCGAATTCATTTCAATGCAAGCCGCGCTTCAAGCCGTGGGGTGGGCGCTCATCCACTTCGTATGGCAGGGCGTACTGGTCGCGTTGCTGTTCGCGTGCTTCTCGTCGCTCACGAGAAGCGCCGGCGCAAGCGTCCGCTACACGGGCGCGTGCGTCGCGCTCGCGCTGATGCTCGCGCTGCCCTTAGCGACCGCCGCCCTTGCCGTGAGTTCCCCGCGGGGTCTGTTCATGCGCGAAGAGATTTCATCTTCGGAGGGTACTTGGACAGACTCCGCGAGGGAGCGCCTGCGTGCGGAGCGCGGAATCAATTCGGATGCTCCGCCCGCGCCGCGCGCCGAGGGACAAGCGGTGTTGTCTTCGACGGCAACTCTTCGCGACTGGGCGTCTGAGCGTCTGACCATCCTCATCCCGTGGCTCGCGCTCGCGTGGCTCGCGGGCGTACTTCTGCTCGCGTCACGTCTCGCGGGCGGGTGGCTGCTCGTGTTGCGGCTCCGAAGAAGCGCGACGCCGGTCGCCGAACATCTCGAAGAAATTCTCGCGCGCGTGTCGAAACGCCTGCGCGTCGCGCGCGCGGTGCGTCTGTGCCGTTCGGCGCTCGTGGAAGCTCCGGCGGTCATCGGACACCTGCGTCCGCTCATTCTCATCCCGGCCAGCGCCGTCACGGGACTCACGCCTGAGCAGCTTGAGGCCGTGCTGGCGCACGAGCTTGCACACGTGCGCCGCTACGATTACATCGTCAACCTTTTGCAGACAGCGGTGGAGACTCTGCTCTTCTACCATCCGGCTGTGTGGTGGCTCTCGCGGCGCGTGCGCGACGAGCGCGAGCACGCGTGCGACGACGCGGCGGTCGAGGCGGTCGGGGGCGACGTGCTTCTGTACGCTCGCTCGCTCGCCGCGCTCGAAACTTTGCGCGGGCCGCGTGTGCACGCGACGGCGCTGGCCTTAGCAGCAACGGGAGGTTCACTTATGCAACGCATTCAAAGACTCGTCCGGCTCAACCAGAGAACAGTCAACGCAAACGCGCGCACGCGCTCGCCGCTCGTGGCCGCCGCGCTGCTCGTCATGCTCGTTTGCACCGCGCTCGCCTGCGCGCGCGCACTCGTCCCCGTCGAAGCGAACGCTTCGCGCGGCGCGGTCGCTTCGGACAAGTCGGCGCCGCGCCGCGCGGTCGCCGTCACGCTCGTAAGCTTCCCCGGCAACAACATCTACAGCATCGAGCGACTCAACAATAAGACGCGCAAGCTCATGCGCGGGCTTGCCGCCAACAACATCAAGGCCGTGGCGTTCGTCAACGAGGGGCGGCTTTATAAGGAGGACGGCACGCCTGACGAAGAGCGCGTCGCGCTGCTGCGCGAATGGCTCGACGCGGGGCACGAACTCGGCAACGAGACGTTCGGACACAAGAGTCTCTACAACCATTCGGTCGCGGAGTTTCAGGCCGAGATCGAGCAGGGCGAGAAGATCATGTCGAAGCTCGTCTCGGAGCGCGGGGGGCGGCTGCGTTACTTCAGCTACCCGTATCTGAACACGGGCGCGACGCCGGAGGCTAAGGCGGCGGTCGAAAATTATCTTCGCGGTCGCGGCTACCGCGCTCACCCCGTCACGATTGACAACATGGACTGGCTCTTCAACCGCGCCTACATCGAAGCCCTACGGCGCGAGGACGACGCGGCGGCGGCGCGCATACGCGCCGAGTACATCCCCTACATGGAGCGCATGTTCGAGTTCACCGAAAGCTACTCGCGCGAAGTGGTCGGGCGCGAGTTCCCGCAAGTGCTGATGCTCACGGCGGGCGCTCTGAACGCCGACTGCTTCCAAGACCTCGCCGCGATGATGAAGCGGCGCGGCTACTCTTTCGTCACGATGGAGCAGGCCATGAAGGACGAGGCGTACAGCCTGCCCGACAACTATGTGGGCGAGCACGGC
>DASQLL010000504.1:0-2839 GCA_035630035.1 Pyrinomonadaceae bacterium
CCATGCCTCGCGGACGCCGGGGCGCGGCGGCGCCGATGACTTCTCGTGCCCGTCCGACGGGCTCGCGGGTGAGGATCCGGCAGCGGGCTTCCCTGCCGTTGCGGGCACACGCAGCAGCACGAGGATGACGATGATGTCGGGGACGATCGTCAGGGCAAAGAGCGTCCGGTAATCGCCGGGATAGACGTAGAGAAACAGCGATGCGATGAGCGGCCCGGTAACGGCGCCCGCGTGATCCATCGCGCGGTGAAAGCCGAAGGCCAGCCCGCGCTCTCCGGGCGCGGCGGCGTCCGCGATCATCGCGTCGCGCGGCGCGCTGCGTATGCCCTTGCCGACGCGATCCGTGAAGCGCACGGCCAGCACCTGATACCAGCTCGTCGCAAACGCGAGCAGCGGGCGCACAACGCTCGCAAGCCCGTAGCCGAAGACGACCAAGCCCTTGCGCCGCCCCAGACGGTCGCTGAAGTGGCCTGAGAAGAGTTTTAGAAGACTTGAGACCGACTCGGCCAGCCCCTCTACGACGCCGATTGCTCTTGGGGATGCGCCGAGCGTGATTGCGAGGAAGGCCGGAAGCAGAGGATAGATGATCTCGCTCGAAGCGTCGTTGAGGAGGCTGACAAACCCGATGGCTACGACGTTGCGCGGAAGACGCCGGTAACGCTGCCAAAGGCGCGGCGTGGACTCGTCGAGCTTGCGCGCGCTCACGTCCGCGTCGAACCTGTCCGCGGCGTCTGTGTCGGTCTCACTCATGCGCGGCGGCTTCATCTAGCGCGCGGGGCGCGACGGGCGCGACGCGGCGTTGCGGTTGCGATTCGTGTCCGACAACAGATCGAGCGGCGAGTACCACCACCACGCGACCGCGCCCGCGAGCAGCGCGAGCACGAGCGCGCCCACGACCGCCAGACGAATCGCCATACGCAACACGCGCTTGAGTACGAAAAAGAAGAGCCAGAAGCCTACGAAGGCGGCGATGATGATGACGACGAGTTCCATAGGCAGTTTTCAGTTTTGAGTTTTCAGTTTTGAGTTTTCAGCCTCGTCATCGGCCCGTGTCGGTGCGCTGTTGCACCGGGCGCTTGCCTGAAAACTGAAAACTCAAAACTGAAAACTGTCTACTGTTTCTTGTAATCCGCGCGCACGACCGTCTTAACGTTGCCGCGCACGTTGAAGTCGCCTTCGAGATTGACTTCGAGGGGGTCGCACGCGGCGACGAAGTCTTCGAGGATGATGTTGATGACGTGCTCGTGGAAGACCTTCACGTCGCGGAACGAGTTGATGTAGAGCTTCAGACTCTTCAGCTCGACGCAGCGCTCGTTAGGGACGTACTCAAGTCGAAAGGTCGCGAAGTCCGGGAAGTCGGAGAACGGGCAGACGCACGTGAACTCCGGCAGCTCGAAGCGTATGCGAATCTCGCGCCCCGCGTACTCATACGGGAAGGTGTCGAGCGGATAAAGCCGCATCTCCTCGCGCGGCGTGGAGCGTATGTCTAAGCCCTGCTGGTTCGCGGGCGGCAGGCCCGTCTCAATCGTCGCCATGTCTGTCTTCACTCCTTGCCACGAATCTTAACCGACCCCCGCGCGCTGCATCAACCGGGCGTCGCAAGCGTGCTCAAGGCGGAAACGCGACCGTCAGGGAGCGTGTCAGATGCTGAATGCTGAGACACGCTCCCTGACGGTCGCGTTTCCGCCTTGAAATCCAACCCGCGAATCCATTGCGCCCGCGCACTTCGTAAATACAGACATGACGCTCGGCGGCGGACTGCCGCAGGCGACAATCCCAAACTCGTTTTTACGGAGGAGACTATGAACGTGCGACGAACGGCTTTGAAAACTCTGCTCCCCGCGCTCGTGCTCGCGCTCGCGTGCTTTGCCGCGCCGAACGCGGAGGCGCAGGACGGACAGTTGAAGAAATCTTTGTACGAGCGTGTCGGCGGCTACGACGCAATCGCGGCGGTGGTTGACGACTTCGTCGGGCGGCTCGTCGGCGACAAGAAGTTCGAGCGCTTCTTCGCGGGCCACAGCACCGACTCGAAAAAGCGCATACGGCAGCACATCGTTGACCAGCTCTGCGCGGCTGCGGGCGGCCCTTGCATCTACACGGGGCGGACGATGAAAGACTCGCACGTCGGACTCGGCATAACCGAGGACGATTGGAACGCGTCGGCCAAGCACCTCGTCGCGACGCTCGACAAGTTCAAAGTGCCCGAAGCCGAAAAGAAGGAGCTGCTCGATGTCGTCACGAGCCTGAAAGGCGACATCGTCGAGAAGAAGTGAGGGGAATGCGGAATGCGGATTGCGGAATGCGGATTAAGGGTGGCTTGAATCCTGCGCTCAACCTTGCGCCCGCCGCACGGTTAAAGCGTGTGACTCGAAGCGGCATAACTTTCATCGAATCCGCAATCCGAAATCCGCATTCCGCAATCAAAAGCTTACGCGCCCGCGCCGCTCGACTTCTCAAGCGAGCGGATTCGGTCGTGCGCTTGCTTGACCGAAGAGAACTGTCGCTCGACTATCTGCCGCACGTTGGCGGGCATGTCCGTGTTGAGCGCGTCGCGGTAGTTCGAGACGGCGGAGTCTTCGCCGCGCTCGCACTCCGAGATCACAGCGCCTTCGTCCTCGCCCGTGATGGCCGACTTGATGTCTATCCACCCGCGGTGGAGCGTTGCGGCGACGCTGCCCGCGTTCTCAGGGTCGCCGCCCAAGCGCCGCACCTCGTCCTGCAACTCGCCGACGAACCCTGCGCGCTCCTGCGAATAGCCGTAGAACAATTCCTTCAACTCGCTGTTCTTGATGCCCTCGGCGGCGGTCTGAAAACCGTTCTGCCCGTCGCGGCACGTCTC
>DASQLL010000505.1:0-3942 GCA_035630035.1 Pyrinomonadaceae bacterium
ACGCAGTAACGCATTCGCATCCACGATCGACCCGCCCAGCAATCCAAAACGCACGTCGTTGTAAGCCGTCATTCCGAGTTGCGGCCCAAAAGGTCCATCGTGTCCCAGCATCGGCGTAGCGCGGGCCATGTTTGTTCCCACCGTTACTGCCCAGAAACCAAGCTGGTCATCAGGTAGCAGATAGCCTGTGAATGACAGCAGGAGCGTCAAAACCAGCAGCACGACGCCTACGCACCAGTTAAACTCCCGCGGCCGCTTGTACGATCCCGTCAGCACTACGCGAAACATGTGCAGCCACGTAGTAATCACCATCAGGTGAGCGGCCCAGCGGTGCATGTTTCTCAACAACTTCCCAAACGGCACATCGTGTTCGAGGTAGAGAATGTCGCGGAACGCATCGGCTTTCGTCGGGTGGTAGTAGAACATCAAAAGCACGCCCGTGAACGTCAGCACGATGAAGAGGTAGAACGTGATGCCGCCCATGCCCCAAGTGAACGAGTAGCGCGTGGCGTCGCGGTTTATCTTCGCCGGATGAAGATGGAGGAAGACGTTCGAGAGTATTGCTAAGCTTCGGTTGCGCGGGTCGGAGCGGTCGTGCGAGACGCGGAAGATGGACTTCCAGAGCTGCGTCTGCTGAGGGTCTTTGTAGGTCTTCGCCTCTGCCTCTGCGCGCTCTTTTAGAGCTACGCCCTGCGCGCGCGCCTTCCCCAGCAGGCCGGAACTTTTTCCGGTCAAGCCCTGCTGCGGCGCGTCGCCGTTCCCGTCCGGTCGTTCAGGCTCCATACGTTCACCCCCAAAGGCCCAAAACGTTTTCGAGAAAACAGACCCCGGCTTGTTCTTCGGTTGTTACCAGACCAACTTACGAAATGCGGATGTATGCGTCGTCTTCGTTGAAGCGGTTCGTGCCGCCCTTCGGCCAGTCGTAAGACACGCCGGTGTTGACGACGATCTGACCTTCCGCGTCCACCTTGACCTCTGCTCGATCCATAGGGCGCGGCGCGGGGCCTTCAAAGTTGATGCCCTCGCTGTCGTAGCCGCTCCCATGGCACGGGCACTTGAACTTGTTCTCGCTCTCCTTCCAGTCGGGCGTGCAGCCGAGGTGCGTGCAGATGGCCTTGATGACGAACAGGCGCTCCGTGTTCTTCACGACCCAGATGCGGTACTGCTGCTGCCACTTCGTGTCTACGCCGAGCGCGTAGTCGCCGGGGAAGCCTATGCGGAAGATGCTCGACGGCTCGAAGATCGCGCGCGGAAGGAAGAAGCGTAGAAGACTGAGGCCCAGCACGCCGGAGAACGATGCGATTGCGCCCCAGACGATGCGGCGTCGAAACTTGTTGATGGGCGGGTCGGGCGCGCTCTGCACGAGCGGGCCTGCGGGCGGCTTGGCCGCGGCCTTCGTCACGCCTTTGTTGATGGCGGGCGTCGGCGTCGAAGTCGTCTTCGACGCGCCGGAGGCCGGAGAGACGCGCGCCGCGGTCGGAGTTGCCGCGGGCGTCTCCTTGCCGGGCACGTCGCCCGCGGGCGCGGACTCGCCGACGGTTCCGCTCGAAGCGCGACTTGCGACAGGCGGCACGACGGTCTTTTCAGACGCGGGCGTAGCATCGCGCCGGACGACATCGCCGCGCGCGGCGGAGAGCAGGTCGCTCACGGAAGCGCGCTTCTCGTCGCCCTTCGGTTTGTTCTCTTGTCCTTCGTTCGGCGTGCCGGATGCACTCCCGGCGGGCGGTGTCGGATTGTCGTTCTGATCCACGCCGCGACCTCCCTTCAGGAATCTGCTTCGACTTGCAACTCTTCGGTCAAACAGCCGCAGCAATCATGTGCACGCCACGCGCGGACGGTACAATTCACCGTAGAGGAGCTTTAGGCTCGACTACCCGCGCGTAGATTAAATTGCTATAGCGTGACATGAAGTGCGCCGTGCCAAAAATAACTGATAAAATGGCTTGGCTTCGACGCATTTATAACCTTTTCCATACTCGCGTGGCAAGTCTTTATTTTTTACTTCGAGGCTTTAAGAAAGCCCGCCAGCACGTTGTAAAAACTTTGGTTCATGTGCCCTATGACTGCAAGTGGCAGCGGCAGGTCAGTACCCGGAGCGGTAGCGATGGGGTGCGGACGCGCCTGACTGCTCAAGTCGGATATTGACTAGGGTCTACCCGGTCGCTAACGCTCCCGGCACTGACACACATGGCTTCTAAAACACGTGTCACCTTCTACACGAAAGCCGGCTGTCACCTCTGCGAGGACGCCAAACGCGAGATCGAGCGCGCGGGCTGCTCCGACCTCTTCGACTTCGAGGAGATAGACATACTCACAGACCCCGACCTCCAACGCCGCTACGGCACGGAGATTCCCGTCGTCCTCATCAACGGCACACACGCTTTCAAGTACCGACTGACCGCCGGAGACTTTCGCCGCGCGATACAGAAACAGAATCGCGAGCGGTAGCGTGCATGTTCGGGCTACTGCAACTCGCCCGCCTGCAACCTAGAGCGGTTTGCAGTTGCATTTACCAACAACCGTTTAGAGGCGGGCATGCCCGCCGTCTCAACCTGCGATGGAGCTTGAGACGGCGGGCATTGCCCGCCTCTAAACGATTGGTAAACTGATATGAAAACCGCTCTAGGGCACGAAGCGCGCTCTGTACTCGGTGGACGTGATAAAAGCCTTCACCATCTCGGCACGTCGGAAATCTCCGCCGAACTGGTCGAGCTTGCCGAGCCAGAAATTGTAGCCGGTGAAGTCCGTGTCGGGCGCGGCATCAGGGTCGCGGCGCAGGTAGCCGAAATACTGCATCAGCACGAAGGCGCGGTTCGACTCGGCGCGCGCGAAGTCGGCGTCCTCGGCGATCTTTCGCAGCACCGTCGCGCGCGTCTCGCGCCCGTCGGCGAGACGCGCGGCAAAATCTTCAACTTCCGCCTGCGTTAGAACAAGCCCCGCGTTCGCGTTGAGCGCGGCGACGTATTGCGCGGGCGTCTGTCCCGTGGGGTATCGAGAGACGAAGCCCGAACGCGCGACGAAATTGTTCGCGAAGCTCTGCTTGTTCCGCACGAGCTGCGCCTCCCAATCGCCGACGCCCACAATTATGCCGCGTCCGACTTCTTGCGTGTCCCTCAAAAACTCCGCGAACCTGACGGGGATGGGCGTCCCCGTCAGATTGCCGAAGGCCACTTTGTGCATGCGGTAGACAAGAAAGCCCGTTTCCTGAAATTCGATTGCGAGGAAGAAAGCCGCGCTCGTATCAATGCGCTTTACCTCGCGGCACTGCTGGTTCGCGCCGCAAGACTCGATGTTGTTAATCCAGAAGTTGAGGCCCACGGTGTCAGGCTCGCGGTTGAGGAAGTCGAGATAATGCTGTCGGACGAAGAAGTCCGAGCGGTCGAGCGGGTTCGTCGCGCTCGTCGCCGCGTCGTCGTTAGTGATGTTCAGGATAGCCCCCGCGGGCGAGGCGAGAGTTCCACGCCCCCTCAGATTGCTCAGCGTGAGGATGACGGTTTCGTCCGGCTCCTGCGTGTCGTCGTTCGAGATGAGAACGTTGAACAATTCGATGTCGTCGCCCGGAGCGAATCGCAGAGTCCCGCTCGCGGTCGTGTAGTCTTTGCGCGACGAAGCCGAGCCGTCGCCCGTTGTGTAATCAACGAAAAGCTCGCCCGACGTGTCGCCCAGACGCGAGACGCCGATGAGCGCGAGGCCCGACTGCTCCGTCGTGTTGAAGACGGGCGAGCTGTAGCGGATTGTCGGCGGCGGCGGCGTTGGCGAAGGCGTCACCACGGGGCCGTTGTCGACGAGCGTGTGTATCTGGCCCGTGTTGTATGCGGCGACGTAGACGTTCCCTGCTTCGTCTTCGCCGAAGGCGGAGATTTGGAACGTGTTGTCCAACAGCAGCGCGTTAGTCCAAGCGTTGTTCTCAAACCTCAAACCCCAGATGCGCCCCGAACAGAA
>DASQLL010000506.1:0-11334 GCA_035630035.1 Pyrinomonadaceae bacterium
CTCGAACGGCTCGTCAACGAGTTCGAGGCGATGCAGCGCGAGAGCAAAGGCAAAACGGTCGAGCCGCTCCGGCGCGGCCCGCTCGTCATCAACTCGCTGGGCGCGATGGGTTCGTCCGTCGTGGCCGAGGTCTCGGTCGAAGCGACCTTCCGCCTCTTGAGGGACGCGCAGGGCAAGTGGCGCGTCTCCGAAGCTGTTGTCGGCGGCGAGCCGAGCGGCGACCTCGCGCAGCTCTTCCAGTCGGCCAACACGCACAAGGCGACGCGCGCGCGCGCAGACCTTGAAGTCGTCCGCGCCGCGCTCGAAGATTTCAGACGCGAGCGCGGCTTCTACGTCGTCGCGGAAGACTCGGTCGCCCTCATGGATCACCTCAGCCCGCGCTACATCAAACGCATCATCCGCCTCGACCCGTGGCACAACCCCTATCGCTACGCGGGCACGGCCACAGGTTACGCGCTCAACTCCGACGGCCCCGACGGCAAGTCCGGCACGGCGGACGACGTGACAGTGAAACAGTTTTGAGTTTTCAGTTTTCAGTTTTCAGTTCTACCAAGTGAGCGCCGGTCGTAGTCGCTCCGGCGTTGTCAGGGCTGAAAACTGAAAACTGAAAACTCAAAACTGCCCGCCGAAATATGGCTTGACGCGTTCGCGGCGCGGGTGTTAGGTTTAATTTGCGGCTTTCGACGAGGGGTTTTAGAAGGAAGCCGACGCATGCCCCGCCATCACGTCTCCGCGCCGTCGGGCGCATCCTTCAAACCCCCCGGACGTATGGCTTCCCTGAGATATAAGGAGAACGCTTTTGCTTTCGGGACGCCGGAAACTGCTCATAGCGGACGACTCGCCGACGATTCAAAAGGTCATCAACCTTACTTTTGAAGACGAGGACATCGAGGTCGTCGCCGTCTCGGACGGCGAGCAGGCGTTGCGGATTCTCGAAGAGCAGACGCCGCCCGACATCCTTCTCGCGGACATCTGGATGCCCGGCCCGAACGGGTACGAGCTGTGCGAGCGCGTCAAACGGGACGCGCGTCTGCGACACGTTCCCGTCATTCTCCTTGTCGGTGCTTTTGAACCATTCAACGAAGCGGAGGCGCGCAGAGTTGGCGCGGATACTGTCTTGACGAAACCCTTCCAATCAATACGCGATCTGGTCAGCAAGGTCGGCTCACTCCTCGGCGGCGAGTCGAAGCGCGAGGAAGAGACGCCCGCGCAACGCTCGCGCACGGAAGAGTCAGCCGACGAGGCGATGACTCTACAGGCCGACGTTCCGATGCAGCACATCGAAGCGAACGCGCCCGCCGCCGACTCTTTCGGCGGGCCGGGCGGGCCGCTCGGACGCCACGACGCCGCGTCTTCCTTCGGCGATTTCGGCGCGGACGACGAGCTGATCGAGGCGAAGCCCGCCGACTCGTTCGGCGTCGTCGCGAACGAGACGAAGGCGTCGCGCGAAGACGCCCACGCCTTCGCCGAAGAGCCATCGCACGAGCCGTCGGCTACGCAAGAGCAAGCCGTCGCCCCGGCGCAAGAGCAACCCTTTGCGCCGCATGCGTTCTCCGAATCAAGCTTTGAGTCGCGCGCCCACGAACCTGTCGAGAGCGCGGTGGCCGCGCCCCGCTCGTTCGCCGCGCGCGCGGCTGCGTCGGCCCCCGCGGACGACGCGCTGCTCGATCTCGGACAGATTGACGCGCCCGCCTCTTCCGGCGCGGACGACGAAGACGATTTCGTCCTCGACATAGACCTCGACGAGCCTACGCCTTCGACGCCGTGGCAATACGCGCCCGAGGCGCAGTCGGGCGCTCTGAGCGCG
The DNA here is from genome assembly GCA_035630035.1 of Pyrinomonadaceae bacterium. Taxonomy (GTDB): domain Bacteria; phylum Acidobacteriota; class Blastocatellia; order Pyrinomonadales; family Pyrinomonadaceae; genus QHXN01. Next base: position 1,808 of record DASQLL010000506.1, read on the forward strand.
CTCGCGGAGGCGGCGCACGGCGGCGGGTCAGACGCGGCCTTCAACGAATCCACTTCGCCCTTCAACGAATCCGTCATGCCATCCGAGCCGGTTGAGCATGCCGCGTCGGCGCTCGTCGAAAGACACGACGCTCCGGCGGCGGAGGTCGTCATGCAGGACGAGCCGCAGCCTTTCGACGCGCACGAAGTCGGCGTCGCCCCACGCGGTTTCGTCGAGCCTTCGGTCGTGCCCGCCGACGCGCCCGTCCCGACAATGGTCGAGCCGGAGTTCACGGACGGCAGCGTCGAGGGCGACGTAGCGAAAGCCCCCGTCGGCGTCTACACGACTCAGCCCGTCGCGGACGAGCCTTCGACCGCCGGTTACGCGGTCGGCGAAGCGCGCGCCGGACTCGAAGAGCCGCTCCGCGCAGACCAGCTCTCGCCCGAAGCGATTGACAAAATCGCGCGCCGCGTCGTCGAGCTGATGTCCGACAAGGTCGTCCGCGAGATCGCTTGGGAGGTCGTCCCCGATCTTGCAGAGCTTCTCATCAAGCGAAAGCTCGACGAGGGCAAACAAAACTAAGAGCCGCGCGAGCGGCGTCGGAAATTAGCCGGGGGTGAGCCGAAGTCGCGAGCGTGAGCGAGCGACGACGCGAACCCCCGGTTGTCGTTTGATTAGAAATGACGAAGCCCCGGTAGGGGCGACGGATGAAACGCACGTTAACATTAACGTCGCATGTTCCGTCGCCCCTCCGGGGCTTCGTTAATATTTTTGTGTGTTCCGGGGGTTGCGCTTCGTCCCTTGCTCGCCTTACGTCTCGCTGCGGACTTGCTCACCCCCGGCTAATTTCCGACGCCGCTGCCGCGGCTTCAATTCGCGCGTGCCGACGCCTTTTTCCTTTTCCCTTGCGCCTCCGTATAATCGTCGTGCATGGAAATCCCGAAGACTTACGACCCGAAGCAGGCAGAGGAACTGCATTACGCGCGCTGGGAGGCCGAAGGCTGCTTCGCGCCCGAAATCAATAAAGACCCGAACGCGCCGGTCTACTCAATCGTCATCCCGCCGCCGAACGTGACAGGCTCGCTTCACGTGGGCCACGCGCTCCAGCACACGATCATGGACGTGCTGACGCGCTATCACCGCATGCTCGGCCACCGGACGCTCTGGCTGCCGGGCACGGATCACGCGGGCATCTCGACGCAGATAATGGTCGAGCGAAAACTGAAGAAGGAAGAGGGCAAGACCCGCCACGACATCGGGCGCGAAGAGTTCATCGCGCGCGTCTGGAAGTGGAAGGAGCAGTACGGCGGCGAGATTACGCGCCAGATGCGCCGCGAGGGCGCGAGCGTTGACTGGTCGCGCGCGCTCTTCACGATGGACGAGCATCTGTCGCGCGCAGTGCGCGAGTTCTTCGTGCGCTGCTACGACGAAGGACTCATCTACCGCGGCCCCGGCATGATCAACTGGTGCCCGAAGGATCAGACCGCGCTCTCAGACCTTGAGGTCGAGAAGGAGTCGCAAGCGGGCAAGCTCTATTATCTGCAATACCCGGTCAAGGGAAGCGAACGCCGCGTCACGGTCGCGACGACGCGCCCCGAAACGATGCTCGGCGACACAGCCGTCGCGGTCAGTCCGAGCGACGAGCGTTTCGCAGTCTCGTCGGCCAGACGCTTCTGCTTCCAATCGTGGGGCGCGAGATTCCCGTTGTCGCAGACGACTTCGTTGACCCGGAGTTCGGCACGGGCGCTGTGAAGGTGACGCCCGCGCACGACCCGAATGATTACGCGATGGGCAAGCGGCACGACCTCGCGCAGACGGTCGTCATAGACCAACATGCGCGCATGACCTCGGAGGCGGGCGCGGAGTTTGAAGGACTCGACCGCTACGAGGCGCGCGAGCTTGTCGTTCAAAAGTTCGAGGAACTTGGGCTGCTCGAAAAAATAGTTGACTATGAGTTCTCGATAACAAAGTGCGGGCGTTGCCGCACGGTCATCGAGCCGCTCATCTCGACGCAGTGGTTCCTGAAGCAGTCGGAGCTTGGTCGCGCGCCGCTTGATCTGATGCGCGAAAAAGGCGAGCCGCGCTTTGTGCCGGAGACGCCTTACGAGAAGGTCTACACGAGCTGGCTCGAAAACCTGCACGACTGGACGCTCTCGCGCCAGCTCTGGTGGGGACATCGAATACCTGCTTGGTACGACGAGGCGGAGGGCGTCTACGTCGCGCGCAGCGAAGAGGACGCGCGCCGCGCGGCGGGCACGGACAAGCTAACGCAAGACCCGGACGTTCTCGACACTTGGTTCTCGTCCGCGCTGTGGCCCATCTCGACTTTGGGTTGGCCGGACGAGGACTCGCACGACCTGAAGACGTTCTACCCGACCGACGTGCTAGTGACGGCGCGCGACATCATCTTCCTTTGGGTGTCGCGAATGATGATGACGGGCATGAAGTTCGTTGGCGTGAAGGCGTTCGACGACGTTTTCATCACGGGCACGATCTTCGACAAGCACGGGCAGCGCATGTCGAAGACGAAGGCCAACGGCGTTGACCCGCTCACAGTGTTCGACAAGTACGGCGTTGACGCGACGCGCCTCGTGCTCGCCTCAATCGGCAGCACCGACACGCGCTGGAACGACAATCAGGTCGAGAGCTATCGCAACTTCGCCAACAAAATCTGGAACGCCGCGCGCTTCTGCCTTTTGAACTCGGAGGGCGCGCAGGTCGGGCGCGGCTTCGAGGGCGAGACTTCGACGTGGGCGTTGCACGACCGTTGGATCGTCTCGCGTCTGAACAAGACCGCGCGCGATGTGGGCGACGCTATCGGCGGCTACGATTTTCACAGGGCCGTCCAGTCGTTGTATCACTTCTTCTGGGACGACTTCTGCGACTGGTACATCGAGCTTTCAAAGACGGACGTGACCGCCGACGAAGCCTCGCCGGAGCGCGACGCCGCTCGCAGCCGCGTGCTGACCGTTCTCGAACAGGCTTTGCGCTTGCTCCATCCGTTCATGCCGTTCATCACGGAAGAGCTTTGGCAACGCCTGCCGGGCATCGGCGCGAACTTGCACCACGCTGCATACGAAGGGGCGGACGTGACGCCGACCGTCATGCTCGCGGGCTATCCGCGAGCCGACGCAGGGAAGATTGACGAGCGCGCCGAGAGCGAGATGCAAGCCGTCATCGAGCTTGTCTCGCGCGTGCGAAACATCAGGACGGAGTTGGGCGTGAAGCCTTCCGAAGAGGTGCGTTTAGTCGTCGCGGCGAGCGATGGCCTCGGCGAAGTCTTCAAGGCAAACGCAGCGCAACTTCGTCGGCTCACGCGCGCGGGCGACATCTCCGTAAGGGATTCGATGGCGGACGTGCCGCGCGCGTCGGCGCGTGCCGCGCTCGCGGGCGGGGCGGAGGTTGCCGTGCCGCTCGAAGGCTTGATTGACTTCGAGCAGGAGCGCGGGCGCGTCACACGCGAGCGCGAGAAGTTTGCGAAGGAGCTTGAGAAGGTCGAGGCGCAGCTCGCGAACCCGCAGTTCGTAGAGCGCGCGCCCGCCGAAAAGGTCGAAGAGTTACGCGGGCGCGCGGCGGAGATAGGGCAACGAATAGGCGCGTTTGAACAGATGCTGGAGGCGCTCGGAGAATGAACTGGCTCGACGAGGGTGCGCTCTTCTCGCAGATCGGGAGCTTTCTGCAAGAGGACATGGGGCGCGGCGACATCACGACGCAGTCCACGCTGATGCGTAGCCAGAGCGCGAAGGGACGCTTCATCGCGAAAGAGACGATGGTCGTCTGTGGTCTGGAAGCCGCCGAGGCGGTCTTCTCTACGCTCGACTCGCAGCAACAGATCGAGGCGTTCGTCTCCGACGGCGACGAGGTCGAGGCCGGCAAAGTCATCGCGCGCACGAGCGGATTCGCCGACGTTCTGCTCGCGGGCGAGCGGCTCGCGCTCAACCTGATGCAGAGGCTCTCAGGCATCGCGACGCTGACGCGCGAGTTCGTCCGCGCGGTCGAGGGAACAGACGCGCAGATCGTTGACACGCGCAAGACGACGCCCGGACTTCGCATGCTTGAGAAGTACGCGGTGCTGACGGGCGGCGCGCGCAACCACCGCTTCGGACTCGACGACGGAGTGCTGATTAAAGACAACCACATCGCGCTCGCGGGCGGCGTGGCGACGGCGGTCGGGCGCGCGCGCAAGGCCGTGGGGCATCTGCACAAGGTCGAGGTCGAGGTGTCGAAGGAGAGCGACCTGCGCGAGGCGATAGAGGCGGGCGCGGACATAATCATGCTCGACAACCGCACGCCGGAAGAGACGCATCAGTTAGTCGAGCTAGCGCGCGGCCTAGCGCCGCACGTGCTTTTAGAATCTTCGGGCGGCGTCACGCTTGAGACGGTGCGCGCATACGCCGAGGCGGGCGTTGACCTCATCAGCGTCGGCGCGCTCACACACTCGGCGCGCGCGATGGACATAAGCTTCAAGATTCAGTCGGCTTGAGCGGGAACAAACGGCGGCGCGCGGCGTGAACTTATTGGGGCAGTACATCGGTGAGAGAATTAATTGACAGGGATGGACAGGATGAACAGGATAAAGACAAACGCAGAAGTCAGAACGCTGAACGATGAACTGAAAGACAAGCTGAGTTCAGTTCATCGTTCATCGTTCTGACTTCTGACTTTTCTTCATCCTGTCCATCCCTGTTAAGTTTCTGCCGCCGAAAGCGGCAATTGGGTCATCGGAGGTGCAATGATGAGAGCGAATCTGGTTCGTAGTTTCTGCGTGGCGCTGTTGGCAGCCCTCGTTTTGGTTTTGTGCATGCCGGAGGCGCAGTCGCAACGGCGACGAACATCTCGGCGCGCTACGAACCCCGCGCGCGCGCAGCCCACGCCGACGCCCGCGGCCACGGATGAGCCGAGCGTCGTCAGCACCGCCGACGAGCAGCAGCAAGAGACGACGCCGCGCCGCACGACCGCGCGCACGCGCCGCGACAACGTGCAGTCCGAAAACGATAAGCTGCACGGCACGGTGCGCGATCTTTCGTCGCAGGTGGAAAAGCTTTCGGGCGAGCTGAACTCGATGAAGACGGATCAGCGCGCGATGTACGACCTCGAACGCCTGACGCGCGCCGAGCAACGCGCCGAGGCGCTACGCACGCAACTGCGCGAGGTGACGGACAAGGAGTTCCAATATCAAGAGCGTCTCGCGGAGATCGAGTACGAGCTGCGGCCCGACTCCATACAGCGCCGCGCCGCGCTCATCGGCTCGCTCAACCCTTCGGCGGTGCGCGAAGCCATCCAGCAACAGTTCGAGCGCGAGCGCACGCGCATCCAGAAGCAACTTGAGTTGCTCGCGACCAGCCGCACGCGACTCGAAGCGGCTGTCTCGACCGCAGACGCGGAGGTTGACCGCCTGCGCCAGCGCGTAGACGCCGCCGACCAGCAGCAGGCCAACTCGCCCACGGGAGCGACTACGACGACTCCGGCGACCACGACCGCGACGCCGCAGCCGACGCCGACTCCCGCCGAGCCACCAAAGTAAAACGCAGAAGTCAGAACGCTGAACGCTGAATTGAAGGATAAATGTTTTACTTCAGCGTTCAGCGTTCTGACTTCATAGTTCAAAACATGTCTACCATTCCGCAGCTTGAGCTTTACCGCCGGATCGAAGAGGCGCGCGGGCGCGGCGAGCGCGTCGTGGTGGCGACCGTGGCGCACACGCGCGGCTCGACTCCGCAGCGGCGCGGCGCGAAGATGCTCTTCTTCGAGGGCGGAGGCTTTGCCGGCACGGTGGGCGGCGGCTGCGTGGAGGCGGAGGTCTGGGCCGAGGCGCGCGAGGCGATGCGGACGGGCACACCTGCGCTCCACCGCTTCAGCCTCACAGCCGACGAGGCCAGCGAAGAGGGCATGGTCTGCGGCGGCACGATGGAGATTTTCCTCGACGTGTGGGACGGTCAGAAAGGCGGCTAGACTTTCTGATTATGAGTACCGAACTCGACTTGCTGAATGTTATCAAGAGGTTGATAAACTCCAGACAGTATCGCGTTAGCATCCACGCCGTGCGGCACATGATCGAAGAAGGCTTCAGCGAAGCAAGCATCTTGGAAGCTGTCGCCGGACGGAGTAAGATTATTGAGAACTATCCCGACGAGTCGCGGTGTCTAATTCTCGGCCATTTTCGGTTAGGTGAAAAAGTTCGATCCCCGCTCCACATCGTGTGCGATTATTCGGGCATGGAACTGGTTGACATCGTCACTGCTTACATTCCGCAGAGGCCGTGGTGGATTACTTCATCGAAAAGAGGAAGAGCGCAATGAAAGAGGCGATCAAAGCTCCCTGCTCCGAGTGCGGAGGGAATTTGAGGAGAAAGATGATCACCCAAGAGTTCGAGAAGGAAGGGGTGAAGGTCAAACTAAGCGGCTTCAAAGCATGGGTCTGCTCGCGGTGCGGAGAAATCTACTTCGAGCCGGGCGGGGCGGACAAGGTGGCGCAGGCGGTCAACTGCTTGTTCTCGTTGGCTCTCAATGAAAGACAACATAAAGGGCGTGTCGTCGCCCGGTTGTCTTAGCGTATTTGACTCATCGAAAAAGACCTCAAAAGGAGGTGAGCCGTGCCGACTTCTTTTGTTGAGAACTACAAGGCGAAGCACCAGCACCCGCTGAACAAGCTCTCGCACTCAATCGGCATCCCGATGATCGTCGTCAGCCTGCCGCTGTTCTTCTGGAGTTGGCGTTGGGCGCTCGCGCTCTTCGTCGTGGGCTGGGTCTTCCAGTTCCTCGGCCACTGGATCGAGGGCAACAGCCCCGCCTTCATAAGTAACCCGCTCTACCTCATCGTCGGCCCCGTGTGGCTCGTGCGCCGCGCGCTCGCCGCCGTCGGTTTAGTCAAAGAGCCGCGGAAGCCACTCGAACGTGCGCGCGCCGAGAAGAGATGAGCGGCGCGGACGAGCCTAACCCTTCAACACAATTAACACGCGCGGTCGAGCGCGTCCTCCGCGAAGGCGCGCGGGCCGTCCTCGTCACGGTCGTCGAGGCCGCGGGCGGCGTCGGCGCGAAAGTCCTGCTCGAAGAGTCGGGCGGACGCACGGGCACGACCGGCGACGACGCGCTCGACGACGCGCTGGGCGGGCGCGCTCACGCGTTTCTTGCGTCGCGCGCGGAAGCCGCGACGCTGCGCGTCGAAGAGTTTGCGCCCGCGCTCGAAGCTTGGCGCGACGCGCGCGTTCTCTTAGAGCGCATCGAGCCGGAGCCGCACGTCGTCGTCTGCGGCGCGGGACACGTCGGCGCGTCGCTCGCGCGTCTGGCGCACGCGGTCGGCTATCGCGTCACGCTCGTGGACGACCGCGCGGACTTCGTCGCGCGCGAGCGTTTCTCAGGGACGAGTATCGAGCTTGTCGCCGCACACGGCTGGGCCGAGTCGGTCGGAAAGGTCGTCGGCGCGGGGCGAGGCGTCTACGTCGCGGTCGTCACGCGCGGCCACAGCGAGGACGAAGAGTGCATGAGGGCGGTGCTTGCGGCGCGTCCCGACTACGTCGGCATGATTGGGAGTCGCCGGCGGACGAACATCGTGCTGGAGCGTCTGCGCGAGGCGGGATTCGACGAGGATGCGCTGAAGAGAGTCCGCGCGCCCATCGGTCTCGACATCGGCGCGGTCTCGCCCGAAGAGGTCGCGCTCTCCGTCCTCGCGGAGATCGTCTGCGAGCGGCACGGCGGCACGGGACGCCCGCTTTCGGCTTGGCGTCGTGAATAACCCAATAGGATTTGATCTACATTTCGGCTAAAGCCGACTTTCTTTTGTGCCTTCTATTCACTAGCTAAAGCTAGTGGCAACTTATTGCCCACTCATGGCGACGGCTGAGACCCGATCTGAGACAACGCGAACAAGCCGCGGGCACGAGATGTTCCGCGCGCTCGCGTACCGAAACTTCCGATTGTTCTGGGCCGGGGCGTTTCTGTCGAACGCGGGCACGTGGATGCAGTCGCTCGCACAAGGGTGGCTCGTCTTGCAGCTCACGAACTCGGGGACGTGGCTCGGCGTGGACAACTTCATGGCGACCGTGCCGGGCCTGATCTTAACGCTCTTCGCGGGCGTCGCCGCCGACCTCGTTGACCGCAAGCGTCTGCTCATCATCACGCAGGCGGGCGCGGGCGCGTCGGCGCTCGTGCTTGGCGTGTTGATTCTGACCGGGACGGTCGAGGTCTGGATGATTCTGGCGTTGTCGTTCGTGACGGGTTGCTGCTGGGCCATCTCCGGCCCGTCGTATCAGGCCATCACGGTTGATCTGGTCGAGCGCGAAGACCTCGCCAACGCAATCGCGCTCAACTCCTCGCAGTTCCAACTCGCTCGCGTCATCGGCCCGCTGCTTGCGGGACTGACTATAAACGTCTTCGGGATGGCCGGGTGCTTCATCGCCAACGGACTTTCATACGTCGCCATCTGCGCCGCGCTCGTGCGCGTGCGCTTAGCAGAAACGCGACCGTCAGGGAGCGTGTCTACGCGTGCGGAAACGCCCATGCGTGCGGAAGACGACACGCTCCCTGACGGTCGCGTTTCTGCCACGACCCCGTTCGCTGACGCGAAAGAAAAAGTCGGGGGCGCGGCACACTCGCTGACGGACAGGCGTGCGATGTGGCGCGACCTCATAGAGGGTTTCAGCTACGTGCGCCATCGTCCGCGTGTGCGCGTGGTGCTTGTATGCTCGACGGTCGTGAGCCTGTTCGGCACGCCGTACCTCGTGCTGATGCCGCTGTTCGCAAAGAACGTCTACGGGTGGGACGAGACGGGGCTGTCGGTGTTGATGGGCACGGCTGGGGCGGGCGCGCTCGTCGGCGCGTTGACGCTTGCATACCTCGGCGACTTCCGTCGCAAGGGATGGTTTCTTCTGTGCAGCATGCTCGCGGGCGGAGCGTGCATCGCGAGTTTCGCGTGGGCCACGCGCCCGTCCGTCGCGTTGGCGTTGCTCTTCGGCGTCGGCGTCTCGATGGTCTCTTTCTTCGCGGTCGGCAACACCATCTTGCAGCAGCTCGTCACGAACGAGATGCGCGGGCGCGTGATGAGCATGTGGGTTCTGACGTTCATCGGAACGATGCCTGTGGGCAGCTACATCGCGGGCGCGTCGGCAGACCGCTTCGGCGCGCAGCCTACGCTCGCAGTCTGCGGCCTCGTCATCGTCGTCTTCGGCCTCTTCGTCGGTACGCGCACCCCGCGCCTGCGCGAGATTTGAAGTCAGCCTTCCGGTTCGTCTTCGCGGAAAATTCTTTCAAGCGGCGTGAGGCCGCGGTCGTTGAACTGCGGGACGGGCGGGCGCGCGGCTTCGGGCATCGAGAGCGGCTGCGTCGCGTTCAGACCGAGCGGAGATTTGTCGGCGAAGGCAACGCGGCTGCCCGCGTCGAGATTCAGAGTAGTTGCACTCTCTTGTTTGCGTCGCAGAAGCGCGGGGAATATGTGAAACCACTGCACGTACCCGAGGCCCATCGCGAGCGCCCAGAAGACGAAGCGCTCCATGATGCCGTGCGACCCGGAATAGAAGAAGAACATCAGGGCGTCGCCGAGCGGGAACGAGAGCA
>DASQLL010000507.1:0-7882 GCA_035630035.1 Pyrinomonadaceae bacterium
ATCGCGCTCATGCAGCGCTCCGCCGACATCGCGTCCGAAGCGCACCGCGAGGCGATGAAGTCAGCGCGCCCCGGCATGAAGGAGTACGAGATCGAAGCACTCATCGAGTACATCTTCCGAAAGAATGGCGCGAACGCTCCCGCCTACAATTCAATCGTCGGCGGCGGCGCGAACGCGACCATACTCCACTACGTCAACAACGACGCAGAGCTGCGAGACGGCGAGTTGCTCCTGATTGACGCGGGCGCGGAGTACGAAGGCTTCGCATCGGACATCACGCGCACCTTCCCAATTGCGGGCCGCTTCACAGACGCGCAGCGCGACATTTATCAACTCGTCCTCGACTGTCAGGAGCGTTGCATCGAGATGGTCGCGCCCGGCGTGACTTTGGAAGAGATGCACAAGCGCTCGGTCGAGATTCTGACCGAGGGGATGGTTCGTCTCGGACTCTTACAGGGCGACACGGAAAAGCTGATCGAGGAAGAGGGCTACAAGAAGTTCTACATGCACCGGCTCGGCCACTACCTCGGCATGGACGTTCACGACGTGGGCGTCTACAACGCGGACGGACAGCCGCGCCCCGTGGAGGCGGGCATCGTGATGACGGTCGAGCCGGGCCTCTACATCGCAGAGGACGCCGAGGGCATCCCGGACAAGTACCGCGGCATCGGCGTCCGCATCGAGGACGACGTGCTGGTCACAGCAAACGGCCACCGCGTCCTCACGGACAAAGCGCCGAAGCAGATCGAAGAGATAGAGGCGCTGATGGCTCGCTGATGCCTTACACGGCTTTCCCTTGAGTGTAAGGCGAAAGGCAGTTCACCGCCGCAGGCGCAGAGGACGCGCAGAGGTGTTGAGCATCACTCAAGTCTCTGCGCTTCCTCTGCGTCCTCTGCGCCTGCGGCGGTGAATCCTATTACCTACTTTCCCATCCCTCACTCGAAGCCCTTTTGCAACTCCGCGACGATCTCGCCTGCGAACTCGCGCGCCTTCTCGACTTCGTTCGTGCCGAGAGAGACCGCGCCGACGACGGCGTGGCCGCCGCCGCCGTATCGCTCGCAGATCGAGGCGATGTTGTGGCGGCGCGGGCGCGGGCTGAACGGGTTCGAGCCGACCGATATTTTCGTGCGCTGGGGGCCGCGTGTGACCGCGACCGAGTAAGTGGTCTCAGGGTGGACGTAGTACGGGATGAACTTGTTGAAGCCCGCGAGTCCTTCGTCAACGAGGTCGAAATTGACGACGCCGCGCGCGTAACTGGCCTTGCCGCGAATCGTCTCCACGGTCTCAAGGTGGCGCGCGCGGATCGGACGAAAGCGCTCCTGCACCTCGTCGCCCGTGGCGACTTCGTCGAGCGTGCGCGCGGTGAGGTCGCGTATGATTCCCTCGATGAAGTCGTCTTCGGGGACGTTCTCGATGACCTGCATCAGTTGCAGCGCAGGCTCGCGCAACTCGACGGGCTGTGCAGCCGACTCGTAGAACGCGCCGTCAATCGTGTGCGCCCAAGCGATGAGCGGCGCAAGCGTGTGGTCTTCAAAGCCGAAACGCTCGGCGGCGACGCGCGCGATGAATTCCGTGCACGACTTGCTGTCGGCGTCCCAGAATTTTTTGCCCGACTCGTCGGCGCGAAAGTGCGCCTCGTCCTCCGGCGTGAGGAACGCCGACTGGTGATGATCGAACCACCACGTCAGACGCTCGGAGGGGCTGTACTTGAAATCAACGATTGCATTCTCGTCGCCGTCGAACATCTCCTCCTGAAAGAGCGAGCCGGGCGTGTGCAGAAGCGGCGCGTAGCCGACCTCCGCGCCGGCGTTGACGCGCGCGCGATAGAAGCGCGTGAAGACGGCGGCGGAAGCCACGCCGTCGAAGCAGTGACCGTGGTAGAGCAGGCGAAGTTTCATCAATCCCCATCAGCGAACAAATTGATATAGAAGAAAGCCGGACATGATAACAGCCCCTTTGGGGAAGGCAAAAGGCGGAAGGCAGGCGGCAGGGGCAGGAGGCAGAAAGAAGAAGGCAGCCAGTAATCACGCTCTGGCTGCCTTCTTCGACGGACATGACTGTTACATCGCGCCTTGCCTTTACTGCCTCCTGCTCCTGCCTCCTGCTTACTGTTTTTTAACCTCGGCCTTCGCAGCAGGCTCGGCCTTGCAAGGCTCGGCGGCGCTCTGTTCGGCGAGGCCGAGCCTTTCGCGTATGAACTGTTCGGCGTCCTTCTCGATAAGCTCGCCGCCGACGACCCAAGCCTTTTCGGTCAGCACGTCGCCGGTCTTGTTGAGCTTGGCAGGCTCTAGGAAGACGTTGAAGGGCGAACCCCAGCGTCGCTTGTCGCCGGCTATCTGTCGGTAGCCGTAGTGAGTCGTCTGGTCGCGGTCGGTCCTCGCCTCGGACTCGACGACGACGGGGTAGGGTGCGCCGCCCTGCGAGTCGAAATACTTGCGCGTGTCGTCGGCTGTGGCGTACTCGCTGACGGCGACGACCTCGAAGCCGTCCTTCTTATACTTGTCGTAGAGACGCTGGACGACGGGCGCTTCGGCCTTCCAGTTGGCGCACCACGGGGCGAAGTAGACGACCATGACGAGCTTCTTGTCCTTCGCCAGATCACGCAAGCTTACGGGCGAGCCGTCCTTCAGGCTCTTGAAAGACCAGTCCTTGTAGTCGAGCTTATGCTCAAGAAGCGGCGCGTACTCGTGCCCGTCGCCGCTCTGCGCGCTTGCTGCGGGCGCGCTTGCGAGCACAATCGCGGCGAGCGCGAAGAGGGCTGTGAAGGCGGCGCGGTTGAGATTTTTGAACATACTACCTCTCCCTGAATTGCGGAGCGCTGCTGTCGCGAACTCACATTTAAAACCTCAACGCTAAGAGGTCTGTAGGGGCAGGGCTTGTCCCTGCCCGGTGTCGCTCTTTAAATTCAAGTCTCGTGACTTGCACAACGGGCAGGGACAAGCCCTGCCCCTACAATTCTGAAGCGCGCGGCTCACTCGTTCTTGAGTGCGGCGGTCGCGGTCGCCGTCGTCTCTTCGAGAAGCGGGCGGACGAGCGACTCGAAGCCTTCGCGCGTGCGCGGGCCGAAGAGTTTCTGGCGGACGCGCCCCTCGCGGTCAATGATGTATGTGACGGGAAGGCCCGGCCCGTTCTGGAAGCGTTCGGGTGTGTCGGATGCGCCGAGCAGCACGGTGTAATCCTGACGGAGGTCTTTCTGGAAGTCCTTCACCTGCTCGGACGAGTCGTGCGAGGTGACGCCGACGATTGTCAACCCTTGCGCGCCGTGATCGCGCTGCATCGCGTTGAACTCTGGAATCTCGCCGCGACAGGGGCCGCACCACGTCGCCCAGAAATTGAGAAGCACTACGCGTCCCTTCAGTTCGCTCAGACGATACGCCTTGCCTTCGAGCGTCTGAAACTCGACATCGGGGAGCGTCGGCAGGTCTGACTTCACGGCGCTCGTTTGAGCCGCGCCGTTCTGCGTCGGCTGCGCTGCGCCCTCGGCCTTCTTCGACCAACGCTCGACCCACGATTCGGGGTTGAAGGGGAGGCTCGCGGCGAAGCTTGAAATCTGCGTCACGGTGCCCGTGGCTACGAGCAGTCCGATGACGATGAGCATCGCGCCGGAGAAGACCTCGACCTTGTGCAGGTGGCGTCGGAAGCGCGCGTAGAAGCCGAGGAACTTATTTATCGCGAGGCCCGTCAGAAGGAACGGCACGGCGAGTCCCGCCGCGTAGAAGCCGGAGAGTAGGAGGCCGCTCTTCCATCCGCCGCTCGACGCGGCGAGGCCGATGATGCCGCCCAAGATCGGGCCGATGCACGGCGTCCAGCCCGCGGCGAACGCTATACCGAGGACGAGCGAGCCTAAGGGGCCGCGCGGCTTCTCGTCGGAGAACTTGCGCGTGTCGCGGTAGAACGCGCTGATCTTCAAGACGCCCATCAGGTGCAGGCCGAAGACGATGATGACGAGGCCGCCGATGATGCTCACCCAACGGTTCGTCGTTATCGCCGCGCCCAGCAGGCCCGCCGCCGCGCCCAAAGATAGAAAGATAAGTGAGAGGCCGACATTAAAGGCGAGCGAGTTCAGGATGACGGCTCGTCGCGCGTTCGTCCTCGTCGCGCCGTCCCCTTTAAGATGCTCGACGCTCACGCCCGAAATCAGAGAGATGTAGCCGGGCACGAGCGGCAGCACGCACGGCGAGAGAAACGAGGCCAGCCCGCCGATGAACGAGATGATAATGGTAGTTAAGTTTGCGCCTTCCATAACTCGTAGAGCTTACAACAAAAAAGCCGTGACGGGTAAACGGTGACAGGTGACAGGAAAAAGCCCGTTCTTACCTGTCACCTGTCAGCCGTCACGATTCACGGCTATTCGTCCAGAAGCTTCTGAATCATCTTCGTCAGAATCTCCGCCTCGCCATCGTCGGCGCTGATGGTCAGGAAGCGGACGCGCCCGCGCCGGTCAATGAGGACTGCGGTCGGGAGCGACGTGATGGAGTAGCCGCGCGCCGTGTCCTTGTCGGCGGAGACGCCGAAGCCGTATGCGATGCTCTTCTGCCGCTTGAACTGACGGAGGTATTCCATCTCCTGCGTGCGCGTCACGTCGCGGCCCTCGACGTTGCCCTCGAACTCGGTAAGACCGATGACGACGAGGCCGCGGTCTTTATATTTCTTGTGCAGCGAGTTGAGCTTCGGGATCGTGTAGCGACAAGGGCCGCACCACGTCGCCCAGAAGTCGAGCAGCACGACCTTGCCGCGCAAGTCAGCGAGACGGACTGGCTGCTGGTCAATCCACTCCGACACTTTTATCTCAGGCGGCGCGGAGGCGGCGTCCGCGACTTCCGGCGGCGCGTCGAGTCGCTCGCCCTGACCCAGCAGAAGCTCGGTCGCCTGCCTGTAGAGTCTCGCGGATGACAGGCCGATGGCGCGCGCGCGCATCTCCTGAATCACCTGTATTGCCTCGGCGCGGCGGCCTGCTTTGAGCAACATGCTGGCGAGGTACATGCCGGAGCCGTAGAGGGTCGAGTCGCGCTGCTGCGCGTCCATCTTACTCACGGCGACGAGCTGTAGCGCGGCGTTGTATGAGTCGCGCGCGCGCGGAGTGGCGCGTGCGAAGTCTCTCTTCTTCGCGTAGGCGTCGGCGAGCAGAAGATTCATGCTGCGCGTCTCGCCGGGCAGGCGCGGCTCGCTTTGCGTGTAAGCGGCGAGCAGGCGCTCGCCATCTTCGGTGAGTCCGAGGCGCGCGGCCTGCTGCACGGAGACGACGCGCGCGCGCTGCTTCATCTCGACGGTAGCCTCGCCGCTATCGGAGAGGAATCGGCGCATCGAGTCGAGCGCGCCCTCGCCTTTGCCCGCGAGCGCGTAGAGAAGGCCCGCGTAATAGAGGTCTGTGCCGTGGAGCGGCCCCTGCGCGACGAGCTGCGTCACGTTGCGTAGCGCGAGGTCTTTCTGCTCCTGAAACGTCTTCTGCTCAAGCTGCTTGTCGTATGGCGTGTCGTTCTTGCGAAACTCGTCGAACCTGCGCTGAGTGTAGAGCGCGGCTTCTTCGTAGAGAGCGAGCGCCGCGCTCTTCTTCGCTTCGTCCGCCGACGAACCGTTCGCCCGCGCATCGTTGCCGTCGCCTTTCGGCTTAACGCCCGACTGCGCTTGCGCCGAGACGCATAGCACGAGGAGAACGACGAAAGCGGCGAAGGGGAAAAATCTTTTCATAGCTAATGTGTGACTCTTTTATCAGCTTGCGGAGCAAGCGTCAGAGTAAAGCCCAGCGTGAAGCCGTAGGCGAACGCTGGGTTAGCAAAGTAGTAAGAAGATAAAGCTCACGAAGTGAGCGACAGAGGTCGCGCTGCCGCCCGCATCGCGGGCTTGGATATTTTGGGGCGCACCAACCCAGCGTTACGCTACGCTGCACGCTGGGCTTTATTCTGTCCGCCTGCTTCGCAGGCTCTAAAACCGGCAAAAAAGAGGCGCACGTCAGGTTCTTCATCTGTGAAGCTGACTCCTTCAAAACTTTAATTGCCACTTGCGCCGACAAGCGCGCGGCGAAAGCGCGCGGGGGAGAAGGCGGAAAGCGCGTGCGGCACGATTCGGCTTGTGCCCCCGACGACGAGGTCGGCCACGATCTCTCCCGTCGCCGGAGCGAGTAAGATGCCGTTGCGATAATGGCCGGTTGCGTAGAAAAGACTCTTAACGTCCGGCGACTCGCCCAGCACGGGCCAGTCGTCCGACGCGCGCGGCCTCAGTCCCGCCCACGAGTCCGAGAGTTCGAGCGCGGCGATACGCGGCGCGATCTCCAGCGCGTTTGAAGTTATATGCGCGATGCCGTCCGCCGTCACGGAGCAGTCGAAGCCCGCAAGCTCCGAAGTCGAGCCTGCGAGGAGTCGCCCGTCGCGGCGCGGGACGATGTAGCCGCGCGGGCTGTAGACGACGTGGCGGACGAACGGCCTTGTGGACGGCGTCTGCTCGAAACACAACATCTGCCCGCGCACAGGCTCGACTCGCGGATGCTCGGCGATACTCGCGCGCCGTTCGCCGCCTTCGCTCTCCTGCGTGATGAGCGGAACGCGGGACGTGCGCGCCCCTGCGGCCAGCACGACCGCGCCCGCGGCGACGAAGCCTTGAGAAGTCTCGACGCCACAGGCACGCCCTCTGGAAACGCGCACGCCGCCGACGTGCGTCTCTGTCAGCACGCGCGCGCCGAAACGCGCCGCACTCTTGGCGAGCGCGCGCACGAGCCGGCGGTTCTCGACCTGCCAGTCGCGCGGAAAGCGGAGCGCCGAAGAGGCGCGCATGGAGATTTGCGGCTCAAGCTCGCGCGCCTCCGCGGCGGTCAGCCGCTCGACTTCGAGTCCCGCGCGCGACTGCCAAGCGAAACGCCGCTCGACCTCATGTTCGTCTTCTTCCGTGAATGCGAGATAGAGCGTGCCCGTGCGCTCAAGCTCAACGTCAACGCCGCTCTCTTCCAAAAGCGACGCGGCGAAGGCCGTGTACATATCGCGGCTCGCGCACAGAAGCTCGAACAACTCGTCGGCACAATCGGCCTCCGACTGCGGCGCGAGCATCCCCGCCGCCGCGCCCGAAGCGCCCGCGCCCGCCGCGCCGCCTTCGATAACGATGACGCCGAAGCCCCGCCGCGCAAGCTCGCGCGCGATTGAAAGCCCCGCGACGCCGCCGCCAACAACGGCAACGTCCGCCGCCCCACGCTCGTCACTCTTTCGCATTTGAGAGAACTGCTGGTATGATTTCGGAAAACTTCAAGTAGTCAGTAGACGGTAGCCAGTAGTCAGTAGTTTGCGCTGAGCGGGCGTGACCTTTTCTCAGTTGACTCCTCGGCTTAGAAAGTTTTTTCTGCTGACTACTGACTACCGTCTACTGACTACTAACATGGCCCATACTATCACACTCATTCCGGGCGACGGCATCGGCCCCGAAGTCTCTTCGGCGGTCGTGCGAATCATCGAGGCATCGGGCGTAGAGGTGCAGTGGGAGACGAAGTACGCGGGCGCTCAGGCGCTCGAAAAATTCGGCGAGACGCTGCCCCAAGACCTGCTCGAATCAATCAAGCGCAACAAGGTCGCGCTCAAAGGGCCGATAACGACGCCCGTCGGCAAGGGCTTCACGTCCGTCAACGTAGGACTCCGTAAGGCGCTCGACCTCTACGCGAACCTTCGTCCCGTGCGCGCGCTGCCGAACGTGCCCTCTCGTTATCCCGAACTCGACCTCATCGTCGTGCGCGAAAACACGGAAGACCTCTATTCGGGGATCGAGCACGTGGTGGTGCCCGGCGTCGTCGAGAGCATCAAGATCATCACGGAGAAGGCTTCGACGCGCATCGCCAAATATGCTTTCGAGTATGCGCGGCGCGAGGGGCGCAAGAAAGTGACCGCCGTGCACAAGGCCAACATCA
>DASQLL010000508.1:0-8928 GCA_035630035.1 Pyrinomonadaceae bacterium
CATGAACATCTACATCATCTACCGCGGCATGAATCTTCTGCGCGTCGTCGAGAACTGGGCCGCGCCGTTCGTGCTCGTGATGACGGCACTGCTCGTCGCTTGGGCAATCTGGCGCGCGGGGGGTTTGGGTTACTTACTGACGCAGCCCGCGCGCTTTAAAACCTTCGGCGAGTTCTGGCCGATATTCGTGCCTTCTTTGACGGCGATGATCGGCTTCTGGGCTACGCTCAGCTTGAACATGCCCGACTTCACGCGCTTTGGTCGAAGCCAGCGCGAGCAGGCCGTCGGACAGATGGTCGCGCTTCCCAGCACGATGACCGTGTTCGCGGCGATGGGCGTCATCATCACTTCGGCGGCGATGGTCATATACCCGGACATGCCCGCGGGCGACGTTTGGGACCCGGTGAAGGTTGTGGGCCGTTTCGATCAGGCGTGGGTAGTCGCCATCTCGATGTTCACGGTCGTCGTCGCGACGCTCTCGGTGAACATCGCGGCTAACGTCGTCTCGCCCGCGAACGATTTCGCAAACGCATTCCCGAAGTGGATTTCGTTCCGGCTGGGCGGACTAATCACGGGCATCATAGGCATTCTGATGCAGCCGTGGCGACTGCTCGCAGACCCTTCGGGCTACATCTTCTCCTGGCTTCTGGGCTACTCCGGCGGCCTCGGCTCAATCGCGGGCGTGCTGATCGCCGACTACTGGCTCGTCCGAAAAAAACAACTCGCCCTCGCAGACCTCTACCGCACGCGCGGCGCGTACACATACGCGGGCGGTTGGAACTGGCGCGCGGTCGTTGCGACCGTCGCCGGGTGCTTCTTCGCTTGGATTGGCTTATTGCTGCCGGACGTTATCATACCTATTTTAGACTTTAAGCTAAGGACGCTTTACGATTACGCTTGGTTCGTCGGCTTCGGCGTAGCTTTCGTCGCGCATTTTGTGCTGATGAAAATCGCGCCGCCGACGTTCCTGACCCCGGACGCAGCCAGCGCGCGGGCGCATGCGGCGAAGGCGGCTTGAGTTGTCGCGGCGTTGAATGAAAGGAGCGGTGTAAGTTGAGAAGAGGTTTGTGCCCGAAGTGCCAGACGCCCACGGTCTACCGTAAGCTCGACGGCATCAGTCAAGGCGGCGGGGCGCGAGTTCACGTCCATACTTCGTGGTTGACATCGGCCAGCCACGTCGAGAATCTAATCTGCACGCGCTGCGGCTACTTCGAGACCTACGTCGTTGACGAGCAAAAGATGTCCGAGATAACGAACACTTGGGAGAAGGTCGGCTGAAGGGCCGGCGGCAGCAACACATCATTCAATCGAACGGAGGACGCAGATGCCACGCACTGTTAAATGCGGACTGATACAGGCGGCGAACGCCGCGCCGACCGACGCGGCCATCGAGGAGATCAAGCGGCTCAACGTCGAGAAGCACTTGAAGATGATCGAGGACGCTGGAAAGCAGGGCGTGCAGATTCTCTGCATGCAGGAGGTCTTCACGACGCCCTACTTCTGCGCCGAGCAACAGACGCGCTGGTACGAGGCCGTCGAGCGCATCCCCGACGGCCCGACCGTCAAGCTCATGCAGGACGCGGCGAAGCGGCACGGCATGGTCATCATCGTGCCCATCTACGAGGAAGAGATCGCGGGCGTCTACTACAACACAGCCGCAGTCATTGACGCCGACGGGAAATACCTCGGCAAGTATCGAAAGAACCACATCCCGCACGTCAACCCCGGCTTCTGGGAGAAGTTCTACTTTCGCCCCGGCAACCTCGGCTACCCCTGCTTCGACACGGCCTACGCGCGCATCGGCGTCTACATCTGCTACGACCGCCACTTCCCCGAAGGCGCGCGCGCGTTGGGCCTTAACGGCGCGGAGATAGTCTTCAACCCTTCGGCCACGGTCGCGGGACTTTCGGAATATCTCTGGAAGCTTGAGCAGCCCGCGCACGCCGTTGCCAACGGCTACTTTATCGGCGCCATCAACCGCGTCGGCCACGAGCAGCCGTGGGACATAGGCGAGTTCTACGGACAGAGCTACTTCTGCGACCCGCGCGGCCAGATAGTCGCCGAAGCACCGCGCGACCGCGACGCGCTCGTCGTCGCCGACCTCGACCTCGATAAAATCCGCGAGGTCAGAAACACATGGCAGTTCTACCGCGACCGAAGGCCCGACACATACGGTCAGCTCGTCGCGGACTGAGTTATCATTAGGCGAGAGGCAATGCCGGTTAGGACAAAAGAGGATGTCTTCTTGCTGCTGCGCCAGAACGGCGAGCAGCTACGACGCTTCAGGGTCGGGCGGATTAGTGTGTTCGGCTCCTTCGCCCGCGGTGAACCAAACGACGAAAGCGACGTGGACATCCTCGTGGAATTCGAGGCGGGCGGGAAATCCTTTGACAATTTTCTCGCCCTCGCCGAATTCCTCGAAGAAATGTTCGGAAGAAAAGTTGACTTGCTGACTCCGGAATCGCTCAACCCGCGCTTCGGGCATCACATACTTAGCGAAGCCGAATATGCGTCCATCAACACGTGAATTCTTAGAACACATTCTCGACGAGGCGAAGTTCCTGCTTGACGCGAGTAAGGGCGTTGACTGGGAGTCGTTCCGACAGGACGAGCTTCGCAGGCGGGCTTTCGTCAGAAGCATCGAGGTGATGGGCGAGGCTGTCAAGCAAATCCCCGATTCGCTTCGGCAGCAGTATCCGAGCGTCGAGTGGCGCGCGATTGCCGGGATGCGTGACCGCCTAATTCACGCTTATTACGGTGTGAATTACGAAATGGTCTGGGACGCTGTAACCAACAAAGTCTCGCCCCTCGCGTCGGAGATTGAGAAGATTCTGGCGCGGGAGGATTTCAGTGAGTAGCATGACCCACGCGGCGTACAGCCGCGAGTTTGAAAGGAGAGCTATGGATCTCTCAATCACAGTCAACGGCATCAAGTTCCCCAACCCTTTCCTTCTCGGCTCAGGCCCGCCGGGGACGAACGCGCGCGTCATCGCGAAGTCGTTCGACGCGGGCTGGGGCGGCGTGGTCGCGAAGACCGTCAGCCTTGAGAGCGCGAAGGTCGTCAACGTCTCCCCTCGCTACGGGCGTCTGCGCTCGCGCGACACGGGCGAGGTCATCGGCTTTCAGAACATAGAGCTTATCTCCGACCGACCGATTGACGTGTGGCTCGACGAGTTCCGACAGTTGAAGAAGGAGTACCCGCACCACGTCCTCATCGCCTCGATCATGGAGGAGTACGAAAAGTCGCGTTGGCAGGAATTGACGCGCCTCGTGCAGGAGACGGGCGTTGACGGCTTCGAGCTGAACTTCTCCTGCCCGCACGGCATGACCGAGCGTCGCATGGGGTCGGAGATGGGCGAGCATCCAGACCTGACCGAAGAGGTCACGCGCTGGGTGGTCGAGGTCGCGACGATACCCGTCTGGGCGAAGATGACGCCCAACATCACGAACATCAAGGAGCCTTCGCTCGCCTCCGTGCGCGGCGGGGCCGTCGGCGTTTCCGCGATAAACACGATCCTCTCGGTCATCGGCGTTGACCTCAAAACTCTGCGCCCGCTCCCGACGGTCGAAGGCTACACCGTTCCCGGCGGCTACTCTTCGCAGGCAGTGCGGCCCATCGCGCTCCGCATGGTGAGCCAACTCGCGCAGGCGCTGCCCGAAGGCGTCTCGATCAGCGGCATCGGCGGCATCGAGCGCTCGCACGACGCAATCGAGTTCATGCTGCTCGGAGCAAGCACCGTGCAAATCTGCACGGGCGTGATGCTGCACGGCGTCAAGATCATCGAAGAGTTAAACGATGGATTGGCGCAGTTCATGACGGACAAGGGTTTCGAGACCGTGCAGGAGATCGTGGGCAAGAGCATCCCGTACTTTTCGACGCACATGGACTTGGTGCAGAGGATGAAGGCGGCCAAGCGCATCAGGGCAGGTGAGTCGAGCCGCGACAACGACTGGGCGGAGAAGAGCATCACGGAGAAGACCGAGGAACTGACCTCCGAGCGCACCGCCGAGCAGGAATGATGTAGTAGGAGTCAGGCAGGCGCGTCGTCTACGCGCCGCAAGCCCTGCCTTCGCCACCGATTTTCACGACGCCGCCCGCGCCCGGCGCTTCCCCGTCAGTTCCATGAGGCGTGGACACGAGACGATTAGCT
Source organism: Pyrinomonadaceae bacterium (assembly GCA_035630035.1). Lineage (GTDB taxonomy): Bacteria > Acidobacteriota > Blastocatellia > Pyrinomonadales > Pyrinomonadaceae > QHXN01. The sequence goes on from DASQLL010000508.1 coordinate 4,152, forward strand.
TTCCAACAAAACCACCAAAAAAGGACAAAAACTAATGGCAGCTAGCAGACCCATCGCAATCACCGTCATCTGCGTCATCGGCTTCATCGGTGTCGCGCTCGGCATCCCCGCGCTTCTCGCCGTCGTCGCGACCGGCGCACAGACCGGACTCCCCGGATGGTACATGCCCTATCTGGGACTGACGATGCTCGTCGGTCTCGCGAGTCTAATCGGCATGTGGATGATGAAGAAGTGGGGCGCGCTTCTCTACGCGGTAATGTTCGTCGTCAATCAGATCATCCTCTTCGCCACAGGGCTTTGGACGCCGGGCGCGCTTATCATTCCGCTCATCGTCACCGTCATTGCCCTCTCGCAGCTACCGAAGATGGACTGAGCGCGCGTCGCTCACGACAACGCGAGAAAGCACTCGGAGGTTAGCGGCTGGCACACTCGAACGAGCGCAGACATTTCGCTTCTCATTACAATGTCTGCGCGCCGCGTGCGCCCGCCGCCGACCTCTCGACTCGCCTCAACGAAGCCCGCAGCCGCCCAGCAGCAGACGCTCAAGTCGCTGTTCGCTGACGCCGAAAAACCTTTTCAACTCGTCGAACTCCGCCAGCTTCGACTCGACGCGCGCGCCGCCCTCGCGCCTGACCGCGGCGATCATCGTGTTCTTGCGCGTGTGCTCGGTCGAGATGAACTCGAAGACCTTCACGTCGTAGCCCGCATGTTCGAGCAGCAGCGCGCGCAAAGAGTCTGTCAGCGCTTCGGCCTCGCGCTCAAGCAGAATGCCGTGGCGCAGCACTCCGCGCAGCCCGGCAGGCGACTTTATCTGCGGCCTGATCTCTTTGTGGCAGCAAGGGGCGGTGATGATTACGGACGCGCCCGCCCGTATGCCTTTGTAGATCGCGTCGTCGGTCGCCGTGTCGCAGGCGTGCAGGGCTATTAGGATGTCCGTCGCAGGGAGGTCGAAGTCCTGTATGAAGCCCGCGCGAAAGTCTAGGCGGTCGAAGCCCGCGCGCGCCGCCGTCTCGTTGCACAGTTTGACCAGTTCCGCGCGCGCCTCGACGCCTGTCACGGTCGCGCGGACGCCGAGGCTTTTGTTTAGATAGTCGTAGACGGCGAAGGTCAGGTAGCCCTTGCCCGAACCCATGTCAACGACCGACAGCGCGTCGCGCCCCGCGAGCGGCGACGACGCGACGAGGCCCGCCACGATCTCGACGAATTTATTTATCTGCCTGAGCTTGTCGCCCATCGCAGGGCGCGGCGTGCCGCGCTCGTCCGTCACGCCGAGCGCTCGCAGGTAGACGCTGCCTCCGGTCTCGATTGCGCGCCGCTTCTTCCGGTCGTGCGAAGCGGGCTGCGGCGTGTCGAAAGTCGGCGGGCGCGAGACGAGCTTCGATTCGCCCTTTCGGTTGAAGTCGAGCTGCGCGTCTTCCCGCGTCGTGAAAAGGTGACAGCTCAGAAACTCCGAGCCGAGGCGTTCGCGTATAAGCTCCAAGCCTTCCGCGACCGCCAGATTCTTAACAACGTCCTTCGTCTCGTAGCGGTAGAGGAACGAGAGCCGTTCGCCCTTCCTGAGGGCGACGCGGCGGACGTAGACGTTCTTCAAGTCCGCCTCTTCCCCGCCATATTTTGCGAGCGTGAGCTTGACGAAGACGCCCGCGGCGACGGCCTCCGCAAGCGTGCTCATGAACTTCTCTTTGTTCAGGTCTGCCACACGCCTATTTTAATTCAACAGAGGCTCTTGGCATCACTCGCCACGCATCCGCGACAGGCTGACTTACCAAACGTGTGCCTCTTATTTGCCCGCATGAGAGCCTGCGAAGCAGGCGGCCAGAATAAAGCCCAGCGTGGAGCCGTAGGCGCAACGCTGGGTTTACGCGCAGGACAATTCCTAAGCCCGCGAAGCCGGGCGGCAGTGTTATTGACAACACGCGTCTGTCGCTCACTTCGTGAGCTTTATTTTCCTTCTACGTCGCTAACCCAGCGCTCGCCTTCGGCTTCACGCTGGGCTTTACTCCGACGCTTGCTCCGCAAGCTGATAAAAGAGTCACACATTGGATCGTTTTACTCTTTACCCGTCTCTTCCATCTTCTTTCGGAGGCTCAGCGGGCGCATGTCCGTCCAGACCTCTTTGATGTAATCGAGGCATTCCTGTTTCGTGCCGGTCTTTCCCGCGTCGTTCCAGCCGAGCGCGTTCTCGCGGTCTGCGGGCCAGATCGAGTATTGATCCTCGCTGTTCACGACGACCTTGTAGATGGTTGTGTCTTCCCTTTCAAAGTCTCTACTCATCTTGATTCTCCTTTCGGCAAACGGTATCGGAGCTATCCGGTCGCAAGCTCCGACATGAGTTTTGGAATTTCCGCGGGCAGCTCGCGCGCGAGGAAGCCGAGCTGCCCCGTGCGTCGCGTAAGGCGCTCGCCCGCGCTCGCGTGTAGATAGACTCCCCACACGGCTGCGCGGAGCGGAGCGCAACCCCGCGCGACGAGTCCCGCAATGACCCCGGCCAGAACGTCGCCCGTGCCTGATGTAGCCAGCCCGACGCTTCCCCTACGGTTGACGTAAACCTCGCCCGAAGGCGACGCGACGAAAGTCTCGCGCCCTTTGAGCGCGACGACGGCGCGGAAATCTCGCGCGGCGCGGCGCGCGGCTTCGAGCGGAGCGGCTTTTATATCATCCTTCGTCTCGCCGAAGATGTCCGCAAGCTCCTCCGCGTTCGGCGTGACGACGGCGCGGCCTTCGAGCGCGTGTAGGAGTCGCGAGCCGCCGCCGAGGCACGCGATTGCCCCCGCGTCCACGATGACGGGCACGCCGCGACAGCAGCGCAAAGTCTCCGCGACGAATCTCACGACCGATGCGTCTTCCAACATCCCCGGCCCGATGCAGACGCATTGCGCTTCACCGAGATGCTTTTCCAGTTTCGCGCTCGCAGCCTTCGCGAAGTTCCCCGCCGCCGTCTCGGGCAGAGCGAAGACGCGCGCCTCCGGGATTGCGGCGGCGACGAGCGGCGCGTTTCCCGCAACGGTCGCAACCTGCAACTTCCCCGCTCCCGCACGCAGCGCAGCAGTCCCTGCGAGGATGACCGCGCCGGGCGTCTCGCACCCGCCTCCGACGACCAGCACGCGGCCCCGCCCCTCCTTGTCGCCTTCCTCGTCTGGAATCGGCAGAGGCATCCGTCGCAACACGCCCGGCGTGATGTTGACTGGTCTGGTCGGAGTTCTCATACGGCGAGGACGTTGCGCGGCTTCGATGCGTGGAGACTGTCTGCGCTCACGCGATGGAGAGTTTAGACCGCTCCCTTCCTGACTCTGAAGACGTTCAGGTCGAGGCCGGAGACGGACATCGTCAGCGGGTCGAACTGCTGCTTTCCGTCGGCGACCTCTTTGTAAGCCGAATCCGTAAGCAGGATTTCGCCGCGCTGCGCGAGGTCTTCGCCGAGCTTCGACGCGAGATTCACTTCCGAGCCGAACATGTCCTCGTTCTCGATGACGAGAATGTTTCCGAAGCCGATGCCGAACTCGCCGTGCATGTCGAACTCGTCCGGCAGCATCGTGTTCGCAGCTTCCAGACTTCGGTCAAGCTCGATTGCAGCCTCGACCGCCTGCTCGACATCTGGAAAGACGGCGAAGACGTTGTCGGCTTCGTACTTGATGACCTCGCCGCGATGCGACTCGACGACCGGCGTGCAGATGGAGTGCATTCGGTGAATCTGCGCGAGGAAGTGGATGATCCCGTGTCGAATTGTCTGGCGCGAGAAGCCGGACATATCCATCACGAAGACCGCGAGCGTCTCACCGAATATCTCCGTGATTTTGGCGTCAATGTCGGCGGCGCGCTCAGGATGCTCGTTTCTCTCCTGAAGCAGCTTCGCCATCTTCTCTTTCGTGCGCTTGTTTATCATAAATGATTGTCCTCTAAGTACCGCGAGTACCAGCGAGTAGGCTCGGGGCGGAAACCCGACCGTAAGGGAGGGTGTTCATTCACTGACTTGAGACACCCTCCCTTACGGGCGGGTTTCCGCCCTGCATCTCAGACCCGCCCGCCGTCGCTCGCTGTGCCGTGCTCGTTATTGCGCTGCGCCGCCCAGTCGCTCAAGGTCGTGAGTATCGAAGGCGCGAGCGCTGACTCGCTCTCCTTACCTTTAACGCGCTTGCGACCGACGCCGCCGGGGCCGGGGAGCAGACGGTTGACGAGCGCGAGTATGTCCGCGGTCGCTTCCGGGAAGAGCGCGCGGAACTTGACGGCAAGCACGGCCTGCGTCGAGATGATAAGCTCGGCCTGCCCGCGCTTGCACGCGGCGATGATCTGTCGAGCGGCGCGCTCGGCTTGAATCGAAGTCACGGGGAGCGCGTCGCTGACGGCGAACCAAGCGTACTCGGCGCGATGCTGTCCCTTGAATGTCGCGTTGCGCGGGCTTCCCGTTCGCATGAGGCCGGGGCAGACCGTAGTGACGACCACATTATCTTTCGCAAGCTCCGAGCGCAGACCGTCGGAGAGTCCGGCGAGCGCGAACTTGCTCGCGCTGTACGGCACGAGATGCGGGACGCTCACCTTCCCGCCGATGGAAGAGATGTTGACGATGCGCCCGTCGCGCCTGCGACGCATCTGCGGGAGCGTTTCGAGCGTCGCGTAGAGCGGCCCCCAGAAATGCACGGCCATCGCCTGCTCGAAGTCTTCAAGCGTCATCACCTCAAGCGGCCCCACCTGAATTACGCCCGCGTTGTTCACCAGAACGTCTATAGCGCCGAAGTGCTGCGTGACGACCCCGATCAACTCTTTCACCTGCGCGCGGTCG
>DASQLL010000509.1:0-6023 GCA_035630035.1 Pyrinomonadaceae bacterium
CTGCCCGTCAACGTAGACGCGCGCGGCTGGGCCGAACTTGTCGCCGGAGACCTGTAGCGTGAAGCCCGCCGTGCGCGCGAAGACGCTCTGCGGCGCGAGCGACGCGAGCATGATCGGCGGCGGCGGCGTAGGCGTAGGCAAAGGCGTCTCCGCCATCGTCGCGACGGGCGGCGGCGGTTTGACGTAAAAGGCGAAGATGTTGCGCCCCGTGCCGTCGCCGCCATATGCAGCCGGCTCGAAGATGATGGGCGTAAGCATGTTGAGGTCGGCTTCGATATCGGGCGGCGTGGTCGCGTTCAACGGGCCGGGCGCTTTTCTCGGAGAAGGTCTGGGAGTCGGACTTGTTGGCTTACTCGGCCCCGATGGGCCGGAGAACATTCGGACGACGAAGATGAGCGCGAGGAGCGGCAGCACGATGGCCGCGATCATCTTGTTGCGTTCCGCAGGTGTCTTTCCTTCAAACAGGGCCATTGTCTTTGAACTCGCTTGCGACGGCGGTGCCGGCGCTCGACTAAAAATTTCGGTCGGGAGTTTTCACTCGGTCGCCGCGCCCGCGCGACGGAAGTACGCGGCCATGTCGAGGTGTAGGCTGACGAGCGCGCCGCGCGAAGGGCCGGAGGGCTGCGCCGCTACGCCTTCGGGACTGACGACGGGAGCGGTCGCGTTCGGCGAGTTCGTATCGGTGACGCCTTCAAGCTCGACCGTGTTGACGACGACGAACTGGCGGTCGGCCTCTATGTCGCGTATGAATCGGCGTAGGTTCGCGTAAGTGCCTTCGACCGTGAGCGAGACGCCGATGCCGGGGAAGACGCTCTGCACGACGCGCGCCGCGGTCTCTCCGCCCGTGTTGCGGCGCGTTTGACCGGCGTCCGCGCCGGGGGCCGTCTCCTTCAACTGCGTGTAGTTGATGCCGCCGCTGATACGCAGGTTGTTCTTGAGGATGAGGCGGTTCAACTCTTCGTAGACGGTCTTCGTCCCGCTGCTCGACTGTCCGAGGTGGTCTATCTCGAAGCGGTTGAGGCTCGTCAGTATCTCGCTCACGCGCGTCTGCGTGTCCTTGCGCTCGCCGATGACGACCTCCGTCGCCTTGAGCATGCGCTGCAACTCTTCGCGCTCCGTTTCGAGCGCGAGCTTACGCGAGTTCTGCGGCACGAGCAGGAAGAGGTAAGAAAGTATCGCCGCGAGCAGGAGCAGGGCGGCCAACGCGAGCGCGATGACTTCCGAAAGACCGAGCGCGCTGCGCTGCCTCGTGCTTCGGAATCTGTCGAACTGCGCGCGCATTGACGCGCCCGCGCCGCCCGACGTTCTGACTGCCGTATCGTTCCTCAAAACTACTCGCGCCCCCCCGCGTCGGAATTTTTGTCGCGCGCCGCGGTCGTCTCGCCTCCGCTCATCGCGCGTGACGCGTTAGCGCCGACCTCGCCGCGCGCGCCGTCGGTGCGACGCCTCGCGCGCTGCACGTAGCTGACGCGCAAGACCCACTCGTAGCCCGACTCGCCGCGCCCCGACTTCTGATTCTCCGAAAGCGGTATCGCGCTGAAAGTTCCGACGCGGTTCATCTCGGAGATCATGCCGGTCACGTCCGAGGGCGCACGACCGACGACCGTAAGGTCTAAGTCCGCGCGCGTCTGGTCGCCGACCTGCGCGACCTCGCGCACGTTGATGCGGCTGACGCGCACGCTCGTGGGCATCGCCGCTTCGAGGTCTGAGAAGAGCTGCGACCAAGAGAAGCTTTTGCGGCTGACGAGCGCGTGCGCGGCCTCCAGAGTCTTCTGTTGTTCGAGCGGGATGGTCTGCCTGACTTCGTCGGACTGCTTCTGCAAATGGTCGCGCTCGGCGCGCATCGCCTGCACCTGCCGCTCCGAGGCGGCGGCCTGCGCGCTCGCCTCGCGGTATTGCGCGAGTATGAAGGCGAGGGCCACGAGCGAGACGGCTGAGACCGCGACGGCCAACGTCCACGGGAGAGCGCGGTTGCGAAACGGGTTGCTGGCGAGATTGAGTCTGGCGATCACTTGCTCTTTACGCTTTCCGAAGAGATGTTGCGGCGGGAGGCCTGCCGGGCGGCTTCACCGGACAACGTGAAGAATAACCCGCGCTGCATAGGGCGCGCAACCGTCCTACCAGCGCAATTACACGCGCCGCAGGCGGAGAGGTTGCAGAAAGACAAAGAGCAGTGGGTGGAAGCATTGAGCCGCGGCAGCGGCGTCGGAAATTAGCCGGGGGTGAGTTAGAGCCGCGAGCCGCAGGCGAGAGGCGAAACGTAACCCCCGGAACGCGCCGCAGAAAAATCAACCCGCCCCGGCAGGGGCGGCGGACACGACGTTCATTATCAATCAAGCGATTGACTGCGTGCGTTGCCGCCGCCCCTGCCGGGGCGGATGTTCAATATTTGGCGCATTCCGGGGGCTATGCTTCGTTCGCTCTCGCTCCCTCGCTCACCCCCGGCTAATTTCCGACGCCGCTGCCGCGGCTGAAAACTTTGCCCTTTGACCTTTGCCTTCCCTACGGCCTTCCGGTCGCTTGGCTGATGACGCGCGAGTTGATGACCTTGCCCGCCGTGTCGAGCGTCAACTCGATGACCGCGCCCGTTGTGTCGGTGACGCGGCGCACGATCTGGCCCGCCGAGTTGGTCGTGTCGGTGCCCTGTCGCGTGAGCGTGCTGACGTTGCCGACGGTGCGCTGGCCGACGACCGTGCCCGCCGTGTCGAGCGTGCGCTCGACGATGTTGCCGGAGCGGTCAACGACGCGCTGCACGGTCTGTCCGAGCGTGTTGACGGTCGTGCTTAAAAGTCCGCCCGGCTGCGTCACGTTATTCAAGGTCTGCCCGACCGTGCCCACTGTGCGGTCAACGACGCCGCCCGGCTGGAGCGCGGTGTTCGCGACGCCCCCTACGGTGTCCACGGTGTTGTCGACGGACTGCAAGAGCCGTTCGAGTATCTGCGGGTTGCGGTCAATCGTCGTCAGCGTTCGGTCAATGATGGCGGCGACGTTGTCGAGCCTGACCTTCAGAAGAACCTCGGCGCGCACGCCCTTGATCGTCAGGTCAACTTCGTCAATGCCCACGTCCGCGCCCGCCGTCAATTGCAGAAGGTTCGCGAGTCGCGCGTCGAGCGAGACTCGCGCGCGCAGGTTCTTCACCTTGAGCGTTATCTCTTCGACCGAGAGGTTCGGCACATCGAGCAGAACGTCGGGGTCGCCCGACGCGGCTTCCTGCCGGCGTCGCTCGCTCGCCGCCTGCTGTCGTTGTATGTCCTCTTGCGAGAGCGGGCGGACGGGCGAGACGGGCGAGGGCGTCGGGCGCGGCTGCTGGGCCGTCTGTCGAACGCCGGAAGCGCGTCCCGTGATCGAGGCGTTCGAGTCGCCCTGATTGGTCGTGGTCGTCGTCTCCTGCGCGAAAACGTTCGCGCCGGCTGCAAAAATCAGAACTGCTCCGAGTTGAAAGAGCTTCTTCATTGTTCCCTCCGAGAAAGTTTGATGAAAACTTATTCGCTGCGTAGCGACGTCGGGGAGAGTGTTCAGGAAACTTCAGGGGAAGAGCGTTTGAGACTTCAAGGTGGGGATTCGACCGGCGCGGGCGATGTTGTCTGCTGCTGAGCGCCGCGCCGCGAGTCGAGAAGGCGCAGCACCTGTTCGAGACTCGCGCGAAAGCGCACGTGCCCCCGAACGTTTCTGAGCAGCACGTCTATCTCGCTCGCGCGCACCGCCACGCCGACTCTCAGATTCAAACCGCGCGCGCCCTCGTCGCCGACTTCGACCGAGGTCTCGGCGCGAAAGTCCGACTCGGTGATGCGCCGCTCAGAGATGTTCAGGTCGAAGTCTTCGTTGGCCGTCGTGCCCATCTGACGTTCAGGCGGGACGGCCTGACGCGGGCGCGTCTCGGCGGGGCGCGTCTGCGCCATGACGAAGACGCTGGTTAAGAGAATGAATAGACAGACCGACGCGGCGTTAAGAGTTGTGCGTTTCAATTTCTCCTCCCCTTGCGCGCGGGCCGCGGGCGTTGCGGCGTCGGTACGGCGGGCGCGTTCAAGGGGGAAGAGTTTGAAGCGTTGATGCGTTGTCCGTTCGTTTGCCGCGCGGGGCTATCGCTTGTCGTGGGCGGTGCGTTGGACTGCGCCATTGCGGGCGGCGCGGCGCGTTGTTCGGGGGTCGCGCTCCGGGGCTGCGCGTCGTCGCTCAAGGGAATCTCGCCGAGCGCTTCGGCGACGATGCGCTCAATGTCCGCGAAGACGCTCGTGATGCGGAGCGTGATGCCGACGTTGCGGTAGGTCACGCCGGGCTGAACCTCGTCGGGCAGATTCTCGCGCTCGGCCTCCCAGACGGTCTCGCGCCGAGGCTGGCCCGTGAACTCGACCTTCGGGTTCGGGACTTTCTCGAAGCGCAGCTCGCGCGCCGTCACGCGCGCCGTTATCGAAAGATCGGCCTGCGCGTCCGCCGCGTCCCTCTGCGTTGATTGATCTGCACGCCCGCGAGTCTGACTTTCAGACCGAGCGGGCGACGGCGCCAAGCCCGGCGCGGGCGTTTGCGCGAAGGCGTTTGATGAGAGCGTCAAAGACAACGTGATCGCGGCGCAAAACGCGAGCGCGGAGGCATTGATGTTTGCGAGCATCGCTCTCAACATTTTCGACGTGACCTCGACGCGGCGAACCGATGCATCGTCCGAAACTTCTTCGGGGGAAAACGGAGGGATTATCCGGGGATGCGCGTATGATACCAGACTTCGCGCGGGCCGCAAGACTTTGATTGGAGCAAGCATCGGAGGTCGGGATAGCTCCGGCGTGAACACCTCAAACGCTCAACTCGCCGGACTCGATCAACTTGGCGATGCGACGCAGCAGCTCGCTCGCGCCCTCCACGCCGACGCGCGGACAGCGCCTTGCGAAGTCATCAATCGTTTCGCCCTCTATCAAGCCGTCGAATAATGCCCGAACGGGCACGCGCGTCTTTACGAAGAAGGGCGTCCCGTCCATCACCTTCGGGTCGCGCGAAATGAGCAGACCCTGCGCTGCGGAAACTTTACGTGGCGACATGGCTTTACCTCTTCGTTGCGGGCATGTCAGCGAGGCTCGCCGGGAGCAGAGCCGCCGGGCCTGAGTTCGGGAGGCGAGAGGCAGTATGCGACGACGCGGTTGCGCCCCATGTTCTTGGCGCGGTAGAGGGCCGTGTCCGCAAGCTCGACAAGCTCGATGGGGTCGCATGCGTCGTCCGGGTAGGTGGCGACGCCGACGCTTATGGTCAGGCGCAGAGTCTCGCCCGTGGCGGACGCGGAGCCGCGACGCACGGCGGAGAACTCGTGCGCCTCGATGGATGAGCGTACGCGCTCGGCGGCGACTAATCCTTGCGCGCAGTCTGCGTTCAGAAGGAAGGCCGCGAACTCCTCGCCGCCGAAGCGCGAGGCCACATCCCCGGCTCGAAGAGCGCGCGTGATGAGCGTGCCCACCTCTTCGAGCGTCTGACTGCCGACGAGATGGCCGTGCGTGTCGTTGACCGCCTTGAAGTGATCCAAGTCCATCATCAGCACGCAAAACGGTCGCTGCTCACTCTCGGAGCGCGCCGACTCGCGCCGCAGCTCCGAGAAGAAAGACTTGCTGGTGAGAAGCCCCGTCAGCTCGTCGTGCGCGAGCAGGCGGTGAATCTGACGCTGGTACTCGCGGTCTATGTCGTCCAGAAGGTCGAAGCGCAGAATATGCTCGCCGATCATCAGCTTGTCGCCGTCCTGCAAGAAGGCGTCCGTGACGGACTGGCCGTTGAGGAGTGTGCCGTTGGTCGAGCCGAGGTCTGTGATGCGGTAGCGCGTCTCGCCCGTCGCAGGGTCGCGCTCCGTCCTTATGCGCGCGTGCATGCGCGAGGCTCGTGCGTCGTTGACGCGCACGTCGGCCTCGATGGCGCGGCCCAGCACGACCTCGCTGCGGTCGAGCGGTATGGGCACGGCTATCAGCTCACCGCGCAGAAAGACGAGCGCGGGATGTCGCTCGCGCTCGACTGCTTTGGGCATCGGCTCGGTGGTGGCGGTGTAAGTTTTGTCG
>DASQLL010000510.1:0-13513 GCA_035630035.1 Pyrinomonadaceae bacterium
AAGCCCTACGTCAAAGACGCCTTCCACCGCCACGTCGTCGGCGGCGAGCCAGCCGTCAACCCCGAACAAGCCGGCACGAAGGCTTGCTTTCATTACGAGAGCTTGAACGTACCCGCGGGCGGCTCGGTCGTCGTTCGCCTGCGCCTGACCAACACGGAGTTGGACGCGCCGCTCGCCGACGCGGACGATATCATCAGGCTGCGCCGGAGCGAGGCCGACGAGTTTTACGAAGAGATACATCCGCCGAAGGCGACCGACGACGAGCGTCGTGTTCAGCGTCAGGCTCTGGCGGGGATGCTCTGGACGAAACAGATTTACATCTACGACGTGAACGTCTGGCTCGACGGCGACAACCCCGCTTGGCCGCCGCCGGAGTCGCGCCGCTCCATACGCAACTCGCATTGGAAGCATCTGAACTCGATGCGCGTGCTTTCGATGCCCGACAAGTGGGAGTACCCGTGGTTCGCCGCGTGGGACTTGGCCTTTCACTGCGCGCCGCTCGCAATCGTTGACCCAGAGTTCGCCAAAGAGCAGTTGTGGCTCCTGCTCTTCGAGCAGTTCCAGCACCCGAATGGACAGCTCCCCGCGTACGAATGGGAGTTCTCGGATTTGAACCCGCCCGTACATGCGTGGGCCGTCTGGCGCGTCTACAACATGGATCGTGCGCGTTCGGGCAAGGCCGACCGACAGTTCCTCGAAAAGTGTTTCCACAAGATGCTCATCAACTTCGCTTGGTGGGTGAACAAGGTTGACAGCAAAGGCAACAACATCTTCGAGGGCGGCTTCCTCGGACTCGATAACATCACGGTCGTTGACCGTAGCCAGCCGCTCCCCTTTGGCGCGCGGCTCGAACAGTCCGACGCGACCGGCTGGATGGGAATGTTCTGTCTCAACCTCATGCGAATCGCGCTTGAGCTTGCGAAGGAGAACAAGGCTTACGAAGGGCTTGCGACGAAGTTCTTCCAGCACTACGCGTACATCGGCGCGGCGATGAAGCACATGGGCGGCGCGGATTTTCAACTGTGGGATGAGAAAGACCACTTCTTCTACGACGTGCTTCGCTACGCCGACGGAACGCACCACAAGTTCCGCGTCCGCTCGCTCGTCGGCCTCATCCCGCTCTACGCAATCGAGCGTCTGGAAGAGGACTGGATAAAGCCGTTCCCCGAATTCCACTCGAACCTGCATTGGTTCCTGAACAACCGGCAGGACATCGTGCAGCGTTGCGTGACGACCTTAGAGCACGACGGAAAGCGCGTTCACATTCTAGCCATCGTCAACCCCGAGCAGATGCGTGGGCTTCTGGAGCGAATCTGGGACCCCGCGGAGTTCCGCTCCGACTACGGCCTACGCAGCCTCTCGAAATTCCACGAGCGGAACCCTTTCAGCTTCGGGCAGGCGCAGGTCGGCTACGAGCCTGCGGAATCGCGCGAGATGCTCAAAGGCGGAAACTCGAACTGGCGCGGCCCCGTCTGGTTCCCGACCTCGTTCATGATGATCGAGTCTCTGCGTAAGCTCGGCAAGGCTTACGGCCCGAAGGTCACGATTGAAAGCTCGGTCGAGGGCGAGCCTGCCGTCACGCTCGAAGAGATGGCGCGCGGCTTCGCCGACCGTCTCATAAACATCTTCACGCGCGACGGCGAAGGGCGAAGGGCCGCGCACGGCTGGTACGAAAAATTTCAGACCGACCCGCACTGGCGCGACCTCGTTCTCTTCTACGAATACTTCCACGGCGACACCGGCATGGGCATCGGCGCCTCGCATCAGACGGGCTGGTCTGGTCTCGTCGCATCGCTGATTGATGAATGGCGTAGGTAAGACATTGCGGATTGCGGAATTCGGATTGCGGATTTAGGGAAGCGCGCCTCTCATCAAGCAATGTGCGGCATCTCTAAAAACCGGGACGAAAGATGCTCGACCGGCTCAGTATCCGCAATCCGCAATCCGAATTCCGCAATCGCGAAAGGAAATCGCGGTGAACGCACAACTCGATCCTTCCGAGGCCACGCTCCTCGAAGCCCTCGCGGCGCGCTACCCGACCGCCGACCTTGCTTTGTCGGAAGCCTCCGCGCTCCGCGCATCGCTATCGTTCCCGAAGGGCGTCGTCCACATTGTCAGCGACGTTCACGGCGAGTATAAGAAGCTCCGCCACATCATCAACAACGCCTCCGGCTCACTTCGCCCGCTCGCCGAATCGCTTTTCGCGGACGAGATGTCGTCGGAAGAGATACAGCGACTGCTCGCGGTCATCTACTACCCGCACGAGGCGATTGAGCATTGGCGTCCGACTCTCTGCGACCCTGCGCGACGGCGCGATTGGGTGCGCGAAACGCTCCGCAGGCAATTCAAAATCGTGCGCTCGCTCGCTGGCAATCGCCGCCTGTCCGATTTACGTGAGCTTTTCCCGCCCTCGCGCCGCGAGCTTTTCGAGGAGCTTCTGTTCGAGCCTTCGGCGGGAAGGGGCGAGGCCTTCGTTGACGAGATGATCCGAACGCTCTCGCTCCACGACCGCGACTTCTCGGCTGTCCGCACAGCCTCGCGCCTCGTGCGAGACCTTTCAATCGCGGAGATCGTCGTCGCGGGCGACCTCGGCGACCGCGGCCCTCGGCTCGACCGTGTGATTGATTACCTGATGCAGCAGCCGCACGTTTCATTCACGTGGGGCAACCACGACGTTGCTTGGATGGGCGCGTGTCTCGGCCAGCCCGCGCTGATTGCGACCGTGCTGCGCGTCTCGCTGCGCTACCGGCGCATCTCGCAGCTCGAAGAGGGCTACGGCGTCATCATCGCCCCGCTCGAAAAACTCGCGCGCACCGTCTACGCCGACGATCCCGCCGAACGCTTCAAGGCGAAGGGGACGGGACTGCGCGACGACCTGCTGATGGCGCGGATGCAGAAGGCCGCTGCCGTCATGCAGTTCAAGCTCGAAGGGCAGACTATCCATCGTCATCCCGAATGGCAGATGGACGGGCGCAATCTCCTGCACCGAATAAATCTCGAAGAAGGCTCGGTCGAGATTGATGGGCAGACGCACAAGATGCGCGACACTTACTTGCCCACGCTCGACGCGGCAGACCCTTACGCCCTGAGCGCGGACGAGCAGGCGTGCATGGATCGCCTTCGACAGTCGTTCGTCTCAAGCCCTCGGCTCTGGCAGCACATGTCAACCGTCGTGCGCCACGGCGCGATGTGGCTTAGGCGCGATCAGGCTCTCATCTTCCACGGCTGCGTGCCGGTTGACGAAGAGGGCCGCTCGCTCGCGCTCGAAGTTGATGGGCGTGAGCATTCCGGTCGCGAATTGTTCGACGCGCTCGACCGCGTCGTGCGTCGCAGCTTCCGCAAAGGCGCGCAATCAGACGACGGCGAAGCCGACTGGCTCTGGTATCTCTGGACTGGCCCGCGCTCGCCGCTCTTCGGCAAAGACCGCATGGCGACCTTCGAGACTTACTTCGTCGAGGACAAAGCCACGCACAAAGAAACTAAGAACCCTTACTTCCAGCTCATCCACAACGCGGACTTTTGCTCGCGCGTCGCACGCGAGTTCGGCGTCGGCGATGAAGCTCTCATCGTCAACGGCCACGTCCCCGTCAAGGTCGAGAAAGGCGAGGAGCCTGTCAAGCGCGGCGGCAACGCCGTAACCATTGACGGCGCGTTCTCCGAAGCCTACGGCGACCGCGGCTACACGCTCATCCTCGCGCCCGAACGCATAGCCCTCGCCGAACATCACCACTTCGAGTCCATCACCGACGCCATCACGACGGGCGCGGACATCGTGCCGAAAGTGACCACCGTGCGCGCATACGACCCGCCCCGCCGCGTCGCCGACACAGAAGAGGGCGAGCGCATCAGCCGCCGCGTCGAAGCCCTCGAACGACTCGCCGCGGCCTACGAACAAGGCTTGCTCCTCGAAGATTCCGGCCCTCCGCACTAGAGCGGTTTTCGACTCAATTTACATATCGTTTAGAGGCGGGCAATGCCCGCCGTCTCAAGTTTCAGCGCAGCATGAGACGGCGGGCATTGCCCGCCTCTAAACGGTTGGGATGATGACTTGTAATCCACTCAAACTATTAACGGCCTGTGGTCTAAGTCCTGTAAACATAGCTTTTCGGGAAGTTCGCCTAATCTTGACAAAAAAGTCAGGTATGTCTAATATGGGGTCGGCGTTAAATATCTCCGGCCAGTTTGCGGGTGCGTTTTATGAAAGTTTCGGCACGTGAAGAGTACGGTCTGCGCTGCCTCTTGCAGCTCGCCAATCTTGGCGAGGGCGAGTTCCTGACGCTCGCGCAGATCGCAGGGCGCGAAGGCATCTCGCAGGCGAACGCGGGCAAGGTGATGTGGCTTTTGAACAAGGCCGGACTGGTCAACTCCATTCGCGGCACGAAGGGCGGCTACATGCTCGCGCGGCCCGCGTCGGAGATTCGACTGAGCGAGATCATCAAGGTTCTCGACGAGAACACGGTCGAGGGGCACTGCAAAAGCTACGCGGGCGTTCTCGACACATGCGTTCACACGAGCGACTGCGGTATACGCTCCGTCATCGTCAACGTCCACGAAGTTGTCGAGCGCGCTCTGTCGAGCATCACGCTCGCGCAACTCGTCGGAACGGAGCAGGCGGTTGACACGACGATCCATCAGATTCAGGGCTTGCGCCCGAAAGCGGAGACGTTGGCCGAGCCTGTGCGATAGAAGGTTTCGACTTTTATAGCGAAGTAATTTCAGGAAGCAAACATACGATGAGCACAATCGAGCTACTGGCAAACAAGGAATACAAGTACGGCTTCGTCACAGACATCGAGTCGGACGTGATCCCGAAGGGTTTGAGCGAAGACACCGTCCGCCTCATCTCCGAGAAGAAGGGCGAGCCGGAGTGGATGCTTGAGTTTCGTCTGAAGTCCTACCGCCATTGGCTGAAGATGGCGGAACCGAGGCGTTGGCCCAACATCGAGTACCCGGAGATTGATTTTCAGGACGTAATTTATTACAGCGCGCCGAAGCAGAAGGAGACGAAAGCGAGCCTCGATGAAGTTGACCCCGAACTCCTGCGTACATTCGAGAAGCTCGGCATCCCTTTGAACGAGCAGAAGCAGCTCGCGAACGTCGCCGTTGACGCCGTGTTCGACTCGGTCTCCGTCGCGACCACCTACAAAGAGAAGTTGAAGAAGCACGGGGTAATCTTCTGCTCATTCTCCGAGGCGGTGCGCGAGTATCCCGACCTCGTCAAGAAATATCTCGGCTCGGTCGTGCCGACGGGCGACAACTTCTACGCGGCCCTGAACAGCGCGGTCTTCACCGACGGCTCGTTCGTCTTCGTGCCCAAAGGCGTCCGTTGCCCGATGGAGCTTTCGACCTACTTCCGCATCAACAATCAGGAGTCCGGCCAGTTCGAGCGCACGCTGGTCATCGCAGAAGAGGGCGCATACGTCTCCTATCTCGAAGGCTGCACCGCGCCCAAGTTCGACAAGAATCAATTGCACGCGGCGGTCGTCGAGCTTGTGGCTCTGGACGACGCCGAGATCAAATACTCGACCGTGCAGAACTGGTACGCGGGCGACGAGGAAGGCAAGGGCGGCATTTACAACTTCGTCACCAAGCGCGGCGCGTGTCGCGGTCGCAACTCCAAAATTTCGTGGACACAGGTCGAGACCGGCTCGGCCATCACTTGGAAGTACCCTTCGTGCATCCTTCAGGGCGACAACTCAATCGGCGAGTTCTACTCGGTCGCTCTGACGAACCACGCGCAGCAGGCCGACACGGGCACGAAGATGATCCACATCGGAAAGAACACGCGCTCCACAATCATCTCGAAGGGCATCTCCGCGGGCAAGTCGAACAACTCTTACCGAGGGCTTGTTAAAGTCCTCGCCGGGGCCGAAGGCGCGCGCAACTACACGCAGTGCGACTCGATGCTCATCGGAGGCCGCAGCGGCGCGAACACTTTCCCCTACATCGAGGTGATGAACAACACCGCCCGCGTCGAGCACGAGGCGACGACCTCGCGCATCAGCGAGGATCAGTTGTTCTACTTACAACAGCGCGGCATCTCGCAGGAGGACGCCGTCTCGCTCATCATCAACGGCTTCTGCAAGGACGTTTTCCGCGAGCTGCCGATGGAGTTCGCCGTCGAAGCGCAACGCCTGCTCGGAATGAAGCTTGAGAATAGCGTCGGTTAGGGAGACTGTGCCTGTGATGGAAATGCGTCTGACTATTATTTACGAACAGTCGGGAGACCTTGTGCAGGCTTCGGTGGCAGAGTTGCCGGGCGCAATTTCGCTTGGCAAGACGCGGGAAGAAGCGAGGGCGAATTTAGCTGAGGCGATTGAGATGGTCTTGGAAGGGAATCGTCTTTTCGATGAAGACGCGGCAAATATGAGGAGTAATAAGTGCTAGAGATTCGTGATTTACACGCAACGGTCGAGGGGAAAGAGATTCTTCGCGGCATCAACCTTACGATTAACAAGGGCGAGATTCACGCCATCATGGGGCCGAACGGCTCCGGCAAATCAACCTTAGCGAAAATCCTTGCGGGCCATCCGGCTTACGAAGTGACGAAGGGCGAAGTCCTGTTTGAGGGCCGCAACCTTCTCGAACTCGCGCCGGACGAGCGCGCGCGCGAGGGCGTCTTCCTCGCGTTCCAGTACCCGGTGGAAGTTCCGGGCGTGTCGAACGCGCAGTTCCTGCGCCTCGCCTACAACGAGAAGCGCAAGCACCACGGCGAGGAAGAGCTTGACCCGCTTGAGTTCAAAGACCTGCTCGCGGAGCGCGCGAAGATCGTCGAGATGGACGCGGGGCTGATGTCGCGCTCCGTTAACGAAGGCTTTTCGGGCGGCGAGAAGAAGCGCAACGAGATTTTGCAGATGGCCGTGCTTGAGCCGAAGCTCGCCGTCCTCGACGAGACCGACTCCGGCCTCGACATAGACGCCTTGCGCGTCGTCGCCGACGGCGTCAACAAACTCCGAACGCCTGAGAACGCCGTTGTCCTCGTCACGCACTACCAGCGACTGCTCAACTACATCGTGCCGGACTACGTGCATGTACTCTACCGAGGGCGCATCGTTCGCTCCGGCGGCAAAGAGCTTGCCTACGAGTTGGAAGAGAAGGGCTACGACTGGATAAAAGAAGCGGTCAGCGGTCAGCAATCAGCTATCAGCGCGTGACGGGTAGGCCGTTCGTTCAAATAGAGTTTGGTACTTAGAGAAAAAAAGCTGAAAGCTAACTGCTAAAAGCTAACCGCTCATAAAAATGTCACAGGCAATCAAAGAGAAGAGTGTTTACGCGGACGCATTCCGCGAGTTTTCGACGAGCGCGCCGGAGGGCGAGCCGTCATGGCTGGCGCGCGTGCGCGAGGGCGCGTTCGAGCGTTTCGAGGAGCTTGGTTTCCCGACGACCGACGAAGAGGATTGGAAGTACACAAACGTCTCGGCTTTGGCGCGAGGGACTTTCCGGCCCGCAATCGAAGAGGCGAATGTATCGCTCGAAGCGGGCGCGGTCGAGCCGTTCGTCTATGAAGAGGCGCGTCGGAGTTGTCTCGTCTTCGTCAACGGAGCGTTTCGCGCCGACCTCTCGTCGCTTGAAGCAATCCCGCGGGGCGTCGTCTCCGACCTCGCCTCCGCGCTCGCGGGCGAACATGGCGACATCGTGCGGGATAATCTCGGACGGCTCTTCAGCAAAGGCGACGACGCATTCGCCGCGCTCAACACGGCGTTCCTGCGCGGCGGCGCGTTCATACATCTTCCGGCGGGAGTGAGCGTTGATGCCCCCGTCCAACTGCTTTTCCTCTCCGCGTCGCCCGAAGCTGAAAGCGCGAGCTTCCCGCGCGTTCTTGTCGTCGCAGGGCGCGACAGCCGTCTCGACATAATCGAGAGCCACGCGGCGACAGGCGAGTCCGTCTACTTCACCAACACGGTCGTCGAAATCTTCGTCGGCGAAGGTGCGCGCGTCACGCACTGCAAGGTGCAGGACGAGAGCGAACGCGCCTTCCACGTCGCCGCGACGCGCGCCGAGGTCGGGCGAAGCGGAGCATACGAGGCGACTTCGGTCACGCTCGGCGCGCAGCTCTCGCGCCACGGCATAGAGGTTCTGCTCGCGAGCGAGGGCGCGGAGTGTCGCGTTGACGGACTCTACATCGTCGGCACGGGGCAGCACGCCGACACGCACTCGCTCATTGACCACCGCAAGCCTCACGGCACGAGCCGACAGAATTACAAGGGCATACTCGACGGCAAATCGCGCGCAGTCTTCAACGGTCGCGTCTTCGTCCACGACGGCGCATTTCAGACCGACGCGGTGCAGAGCAACAAGAATCTTCTGCTCTCGACGGACGCGCGCATTGACACCAAGCCGCAGCTTGAGATTTACAACGACGACGTGAAGTGCGCGCACGGCGCGACCGTAGGCCAGCTCGAAGAGGAGGAGCTTTTCTACCTCCGCAGCCGCGGCCTGCATACAGACCTCGCGCGAAACCTCCTCACCTACGGCTTCGCCGAAGAGATCGTCGCAAAGATTAAATACGACTCGATCCGCGCGCAGCTCGACCGTGCGATTCTGAACCGTTTGCACGCGCGTCTTGAAGTTTGAGAGTGTAGATGATGATCGCGACAGAGAAGACAATCAACACGGATGATGCGCGCGCTACTTGGGATGTCGAGCGCGTGCGCGAAGACTTTCCCGTCCTCGCGCAGACCGTCAACGGCAAGCCGCTCGTCTACCTCGACAACGCTGCTTCGGCCCAAGTCCCGCGCATCGTCATTGAGCGCGGCGGCAAGTACCTGCGCGAAGAGCATTCAAACATACACCGCGGCGTCCACTACCTGAGCCAGCGCGCGACGAGCGCGTATGAGGGCGCGCGCGAGAAAGTCAAACGCTTCATCAACGCGCGAGAGGCGCGCGAGTGCATATTCGTGCGCGGCTGCACCGAGGGCGTCAACCTCGTCATGCACGGCTACGGGCGCAAGTTCGTCGGCGAGGGCGACGAGATAATCGTCTCCGAGATGGAGCACCACTCGAACCTCGTGCCGTGGCAGATGCTCTGCGAAGAGAAGGGCGCGCGCCTGCGCGTCATCCCGATGAACGACGCGGGCGAGCTTCTTCTCGACGAGTACGACGCGCTTTTGAACGAGCGCACGAAGCTCGTCTGTGTAGGTCACATCTCGAACGCGCTCGGCACGATCAATCCGATCAAGGAGATCGCTGCGAGGGCGCACAAGCTCGGCGTGCCCATCCTCGTTGACGGGGCGCAGGGAGCGCCGCATTTGAAGATTGACGTGCAGGATTTGGACTGCGACTTCTACGCAATCTCCGGCCACAAGATGTTCGCGCCGACGGGCAGCGGCGTCCTCTACGGCAAGGCAGAGCTTCTGGAGAAGATGAACCCTTTCATCGGCGGCGGCTCGATGATTCGCACCGTCACGTTCGAGCGCAGCACATACGCCGCCATCCCCGACAAGTTCGAGGCGGGCACGCCTGCTATCGCCTCGCAGATAGGTCTTGGCGCAGCGATTGATTATCTCAACACGCTAGATCGTGCGGCGGCGCACGCGCACGAGCAGGAGCTTCTCCGTTACGCGACCGAAAAGATTTCGGCCATCGAGGGCGTCCGCATCATCGGCACGGCGCGCGAGAAGGCGAGCGTGCTTGCGTTCGTGATTGACGAAGTTCACCCGCACGACGTGGGCACGATTCTCGATCAGGAAGGCATAGCCATACGCGCAGGCCACCACTGCGCGCAACCCGTCATGCAGCACTTCAAAGTGCCCGCGACGGCTCGCGCATCCTTCGCCTTCTACAACACGAAGGATGAGGTTGACAGCCTCGTCGCGGCGGTTCAAAAAGTCATAGAGGTTTTCGCCTAAAGCCGGTAAATGGTGAATGGTAAATAGTAAATAGAATATCAATTCACCACTCACCATCTACCATTCACCATTTACTATTCACCATTTACCATGTCAGAACTTAGCGAGCTTTACCAGCAGGTCATTCTCGACCACAACAAGAAGCCGCGTAACTTCAAACAGCTTGAGGGCGCGAACCGCACAGCCGAGGGCTTCAACCCGCTCTGCGTCGATCAGCTTACCGTCTACATGCTTATGGACGAGGGCATCGTGAGCGACCTCAGCTTCGTCGGCACGGGCTGCGCTATCTCGAAGGCGGCGGCGAGTATGATGACGCAGGCCGTCAAGGGCAAGACGCGCGAAGAGGCGCGCACGATGTTCGACGAGTTTCACCGAATGGTGACGGGCAATCTGGACGTGGAGGCCGAGCCGAACGTGCTTGGCCGCCTGAAGATTTTCGCGGGCGTGCGCGACTACCCTGCCCGCGTGAAGTGCGCGAGCCTTCCGTGGCACACGATGCACGCCGCGCTCGAAGGCCAAGAGACCGTGACGACCGAAAGTTGATCGCTTAACCTCTTGGCCGTTCCGGCAGAGGCGGGTCTAAGAAACCTCGTCACCGCCACCCACGACCGGGTCTATAATGAGCGGCTCGAGGGGCGTCGGGTGGTTCTGCTTGATGCCGCTCGCTGCGTCGGAAGAGTTTGTGTGAGCTTGAAACATCATCTTGTACGTGAAGGCGTGCGCGCACCAGATGTTGTTATAATTCGCCGTGTCGCGTTTGGTGGTCGGGGCGGTGTCGCTCGACACCTGAAAAATCTTTTCGTTTCTCCACGTCGCGTAAGCCGCGTTGCTGGGCTTGAACATATCCGGCTCGCCGTGGGTGTGCCTTTGTCAATGGCGACATTGCCTGACCGCTTATCAGTTTTGAGAGGCCATGTCCGTCGCGTTAAAGTCGAGCCTTTATTTGCCGGTAGTTCGAATCAGACTTAGCTTACCGTATAGAGCGCCGTAGACCTGTCCACCGAAACGCGTTTGCTTGAACTTGAGCGCAAAGCCAGAACCGCCAAGCTGCACTCGCTCGTTGGTCGGCAATTGGATGGTCAATTTCTCGTACAGCGAGAGCTTTATGAAGAATGAGAATCCGGGCCCCTTTTCGAGCATCACGAGCGCGTTGTTCCAGTTCGGGCAGGGTCTCTGTAGTGTGACATTGGCGGAGAAATCCTCTCCGGCGCCGACTTCACCGCCAACTAACCCACCGACAAGTGCGACGGTGTACAATCGTCCGTACTGGGCATCCTTGTCCCAAACAGACAGCATTCCCAGATTGCACGAGACGCTGGTGGAAACGGCGTCACCGATTTCCTCAAGCGCTTCTCGCGAGAGGAATTTCTTCCATGACGTGTCCGGCAATCTTTTACCCGACTTTATCAGGGGGATGGAACTCCCCACGCTGGTGAACTCGATCTGAAAGTTCTTCCCTTCGATCATGTTCGTCGGTCGAATCGCCCAGCTGCATATCCCGGAACCATTGAAAGAGGCAGGGTGTACCGTTTGGTTGGGGCGTGGCGCGTCGTATACGAATTGCGCTTTAACTGTGCCCGACCCTCCCATGGTGAAAACGGGCTGCGATTGATGGGAATGGAACTCGATGGTAAAGTCACCGCCCAATTGATCAATTAACGTTTCGGATTCGTAACCTCGCCCGCCCTGAAAGACATCCACGGAGAATCGGCCTTTCAACGTGTGGATGTGCTCGTCAACCGTTATGCGTTTTACCCCGCGTTTTACACGTCCGCTACGAGGCCGGTATGTCAGGGTTCTGGCGTTGGAGTAATAACTTATGCCGCGGAGCTTGCCGCGGGCCTTATAGCCGAGAAAATTAGCGTGTTGGTCGAGAGTCATACCAGCGCTCGTCAAGCCAGCATACGTGTCGAAGTCGAACTTCCATACACCCGGAATCTTATCCTGAGACCCGGCAAGATGTATCTCTGCTGTTCCCTTGCCCATGTTGTTGGCCTCCTACATACATAAGAAAGGTCGTGCCGCGATGAACTGTTACCCATTGGTCGGTGCGTCTCACGCCGTAAAAGGCAAGTGGCGGAAAACTTATAGATAATAGAACTGACGGAAGTGTGAAAGGATTTCGAGGAAATGGCCTCGACGAACGTTAAAACACCCGCCGGTCGTTGGCAGTCGGTAAGGACTGTCAGTTGAGGGGCAACCCGTGAACGCGCGTAAAATATGCCCGCGGGCTTCGGATGTCAATGGCTAGGCGCGCTGACCGCTTATCACTTTTGCGGGGCCATCAGCCACTTGAACATTCTGAGGCGCGGCGGCGGCAGGTGCTCGCGTACGAAACGGGTCGTGAGCTTAAGCTGCCGAAGCGAGTCGCGGGCTTAATCTGCTTCGACACTTTCTGCCAGTAGTAAGAACCAACCTTATTCTCCTCTCAAAAGTGATAAGCGGCCAGCGACATTGCGGACGGCTCTAGTGGAGGAATAAACTCTCCGAAAGGTTACGTCGGGACTCTATCGTTTCTGGGATACTGTGAAGATCACAAACATCGAAATGCGCGAGATACGACTGCGCCTCGTACACTTTTTCGAGACGAGCTTCGGGCGCACAATCGAGCGTCGCATCATGCTCGTGCGCGTCGAAGATAGCGACGGCGCGGAAGGCTGGGGCGAATGCACCGCGGGCGAAGGGCCTTTCTACTGCGAGGAGTGGATTGACTCGGCTTGGGAGGCGGCGCGCGGCTTCCTCGCTCCGATGACGCTCGGACGAGAGGTTGAGTCCGCCGCCGATGTGAGCGAACTGATGCGACGCGCGCGCGGAAACCGCATGGCGAAGGGCGCAATCGAGACGGCCTGCTGGGACTTGGAAGCAAAGCGCGCGGGCCGTCCGCTCTGGCGTCACCTCGGCGGCGTGAGCGAGGAGATTCCGTGCGGCGTCTCAATCGGCATACAGGATTCGCACGACGCTCTGCTCGAAAAAATCGAGCGCGAGCTTGCCGCCGGATACCAGCGCATCAAGATAAAAGTTAAGCCGGGATGGGACAGGGAAATCGTCGAGCGCGTGCGCTCTCGATACCCCGACATTGCGCTGATGGTTGACGCGAACTCCGCCTACACGCTCGACGACGCGCCGCTCCTTCGCGCGCTCGACGAGCATAATCTGATGATGATCGAACAGCCCTTAGCTTTCGACGACATGCTCGACCACGCCGAGCTTCAGAAACAGATCAAGACGCCCGTGTGTCTGGACGAGTCCGTCCGTTCCGCCGAGGACGCGCGAAAGGCAATCGCGCTCGGCGCGTGCCGCATCGTCAACGTCAAGCTCGGTCGCGTCGGCGGGCACGCGGAGGCTCGCCGCGTCGAGAAGGTCTGCCGCGAAAGCGGCGTGCCCGTCTGGTGCGGCGGCATGCTTGAGTCGGGGATAGGGCGCGCGCACAATATCGCGATGGCGACGCTCAAGGGCTTTACGCTCCCCGGCGACGTTTCGGCGAGCGCGCGCTACTGGGCCGAGGACATCATCGAGCCGCCCGTCACCGTCACGCCCGCGGGGGCGATACGCGCTCCCGACGCGCCCGGCATAGGCTTCGAGGTCATGCGCGACCGCGTTGAAGCCTTGACGGTTCGGGCAGAGACTCTGACTGCCGGTTAATTGAGAAACTGACACGACAACTC
>DASQLL010000511.1:0-8709 GCA_035630035.1 Pyrinomonadaceae bacterium
ACCCGTCGCTCTTTGAAGTGCCCGCGGGCTACCGCGAGGTCAAAGACTTCTCCGAAGCTTACGCCGCCAGCGCGAGCGCAACCGACGACGATGGCGGAGGCGACGCAGCCGTCGCAAATCCCCCTAACGCCGCGAACGTCAAAGGCTCCGCGGATGCGACCGGCGCGAAGAGAGCGGGCGTCGTTCGTCTGGGCCTCGTAGGCGTCACGACCGGCAACGTCGCAGAGCATATCAACGCAAGCGACCTTGCCGCGGCGGTCGGAAACACTCTGGCCGCGCGACTCAGCAGCTCGAACGTCGAAGTCGTTCGCATCGAAGCGACGACGCCGTTCGGGATTGACGCGGAAGCCAAACGCAAGGAGTGCGACTTTCTAATCCACGCGAACGTCTCGCACAAGAAGGGCGGCGGCGGTTTCGGCGGCATGTTGGGCAAGGTTTCGTCCGCCGTGGCAATGTCCGGCGGCGGCTACGCGGGCAGCGACGAGCAGGGCGGTGCGGGCGGCAATGCTTCGGCGGCACGTGTGAGCGCGAGCGTCAAGTCGAAGGACGAGCTGACGCTTGACCTTCGCGTGCAGTCGCCCACGGGCGCGTCGCCGGGTACGGAACGCCAGTTCAAGGCGAAGGCCAAGTCAGCCGGCGACGACATCATCTCGTCCGTCGTCGAGCAGGCCGCGCAAGTCGTCCTCGGCGCGGCGGCCACGAAGTAAGCCGCATGGTGAGATTGAATGTGTGGGAACGAAGATTCACCGCCGCAGGCGCAGAGGACGCAGAGTTAGCGCAGAGGGTTGAGTTACACACAAGTCTCTGCGCCCCCTCTGCGCCTGCGGCGGTGAATCCTACAAGCCTTAAACACAAGTGAATTAATTTTATTTGAGGAGATAATGATGAGCACGCACAGCAACGCAGCCACAGCGCAATCACTCGCCGCGCAGGCTCTTCCGCCCGAAGCTTTCCTGACGCAACTCGCGTTCGGCGCGCTGATGACGCAGGCGCTCTACGTCGTCGCCAAGCTCGGCATCGCAGACCTTCTCAAGGACGAGCCGCTTTCAATCGCAGAGCTTGCCGAACGCACAGAGACGCACGAGCGCGCTCTCTATCGCGTCCTTCGCTCGCTGTCGAGCGTCGGCATCTTCAGCGAGGTCGAGCCGAATGTCTTCGCGCTCACGCCCCTCGCGGAGCCTCTGCGCTCCGACGCGCCCGGCTCGATGCGCGGCGGCGCGATCTTCATGGGCGAGGATTGGCACTGGAGCGTCTGGGGCAATCTTCTCTACAGCGTGCGGACTGGAAAGCCCGCTTGGGGGCACACGCACGGCTCGGAGGTCTTCGACTACTTCGCCAAGAACCCTGAACAGTCGGAGATTTTCAACAGCGCAATGACCGACATGAGCGTAGGGATAGCGCCCGCAATCGTCGAGGCTTACGACTTCTCCGGCACGGAGACGCTCGCGGACATCGCGGGCGGCCACGGCTATCTGCTCGCTCGGATTTTGAAAGACAACGAAGGGATGAAGGGCGTGCTGTTCGATGTTCCGCCCGTCATCGCGGGCGCGGGCGAGCTGCTTGAGCGTGAGGGCGTGGCCGCGCGCGTCGAAAAGGTTTCGGGCGACTTCTTCAAGTCTGTTCCCGCGGCGGACGCGTACATCATGAAGCACATCATCCACGACTGGGACGACGAGCGCTGCGTGACTATCCTGAAGAACATACGCGCGGCGATGAACCCCGAAGGAAAAGTCCTCATCGTCGAGGCGGTCGTGCCCGAAGGCGACGGGCCGCACTACAGCAAGCTGCTCGATCTTGAGATGCTCGTCTCGCCCGGCGGCGTCGAGCGAACGGCGCAGGAGTACGCCTCGCTGCTCGCACGGGCCGGCCTACGCCTGACGCGCATCGTTCCGACCAACTCGCCTTTCAGCATCGTCGAAGCCGTCGCGGCATAGGCGCTCAAATCAGAAACGCGAGCGTGAGCGAGCGTGTCTCCATGAGGGCAATGCCCCATGAAAATGGCACGCTCGCTCACGCTCGCGTTTCTGATTATTGCTCCCCTATTGTTCGTCCTCGTCCCCGCCCGTACGTTGTTGTGGCTGTTCCGGCTCGCGGCCCACGCCGAGGTTGTCGAAGTTGAGCACGGCGTTGAAGAGAAGGAAGAACTCGCCCTGCGTCTGATGACGCCACATCGGGTTCGTGGCGAACAGCAAGACGTGGCCGCGCCCCGCCGGAACGTCAACGATGGCCGGGCGGTTCGCAAGCTCCGAGCCGCCCGCGAGCATGCCGCTCACGAGCAAATTTCTCTCCTCACGCGCGAAACGCATCACGACGCGCGGGCGCTCCTGCAAAGGCGCGTAGAAGGGGCCGAGTTGCAGACGCTGCTCGTCCGTTAGCTGCTCCTCGCCGGGGCGCGCGGGCGGTCGCTGCGGAGGCGGGCCGACTTGCGGCATCGCCTGCACAACGTCGGGGTCGTCCGTGCCGCCGCGCCCTGTGGGTCGTGCGCCCGCGCCTGCTGCGCCTCCCGCCCCTCCACCTGCACCGCCTCCCGGCCCGCCCGGCCCCTGAGCTACTTGAAAGAGCGGAGCTTGGTTGAAGTAGATCGGAAGCTGCTCGTCGTAGCCGTATGCGATGGGGCTTCGGCGATCCGTGAAGGTTGCGTTGAAGATCGAGCCGCGCGCCTGCAACTGCCGCGCGTCCTCAATCGTAACGCCCGTCGTCAGACCGAAAGCGACGGGCACGTTGACGGTGTTCTGCACGGCGACGAAGAGGCCGCCGTCCTGTACGAACCTTTGCAGGTTCGCGACGCCCGCCAGCCCCATGCCGCCGCGCATGTCGTTGGTCGTGTCGGGCGAGCCTCCCATGTTCGGCGTCAGGGCCGAAGCCTTCCAGGGAATCGGGTCGCCTCGCCGAGGGATGCCGTTGACGATTGATTGCGCCGAGCCTCCGACGGGCGGAAAGATAATCACGTCGTACTTGTCTCGAAGGTTCGGCGTGTCGCGAACCGTGTGGTCGGAGATGTAGCTGTAGGGAATTTGCAGGCGGTCGAACTCGATGCGGAACCATCCCTCGTTCTGCGTGTTCTGCCAAGTGTGCAGTATCGCGACGCGCGGCGTTCCAACGTCGTGCGTCTTTACCGTCGGCGGCTGTTCGAGCGCAGTCGCCGTCAGGCCCAACTCCTCGACCGCCGCCCTCAGACGCTCGCGCAAGTTTGAAGGGTTGCCGTCGCCGCGTATGACGAACGAGCCTGCGTTGAAGGCTTGCGCGCCCACCTTAAACTCGCTTTCGGCTACGCTCATCTTCACATCCTTCAGACGATAGCGGAGCGTCATCAGCGTGTTGTCTGTGTTGTGGTTGATGACGTACACGCTCCCGCGCGCGTCCGCGCCGTTCAGACGACCACGCACGCGCGCGTCTTCGGTCAGAAGCTCCGACGGCGCGTCCAGCACCGCGCGGTCTGTGACGCGCACCGTGCGGACGTTTCGCATCGCGCCGAGCGTCCAGCCCGTGTCGTCATACGGGCGCGGGTCTGCCGCGTTGTAGAACTGCGTGTCGAGCATCATGTCGGCCATGCGCGAGTAGGGTTGATCCATTCGGATGATGTAGGAGCCTGCGGGGAACTTCTGCTCGGCGGGCGCGGCGGGAGCTTGTGCGCGCTGGCTTCCCTGCTCGCGCCCTTCGCCCTCTCTGGCCTGCGCGCCCTGCGCCGTCTGTCCGCCTTGCTCGCGCCTGTCGCCTGCGCGCTGACTCTTGACGGTGAACTCGCGCGTCGCGCGCCGCACCTCGACGCCCATCAGCCGCAGGAGGTTCACCATCTCCGCGGCCTCCACGGGTCGCGGCGTGTCGCCCGGAATGACGTAAGCCGCGGGGCCTTCGTTCGTAGCCTTCGCGACCGAGCGCTTGCTCTTGATATAGAAGTTTCGCAGGAACTGCTCGCGGTTGCGCGCGACGTAGTTCATCGCGAGCAGCACGCCCGACTGCTGCATGTTGACGTTGTTGCGGAGCGACCACTTGACGCGCGGCCACGGCGGGTTCGGACGGAACCAATCGCGCTGCGACTGCTGGCCGACGGTTCGATCAATCGTGTCCGCGCCGCCGTTGCCGAACGTCTCGTAGAAGCGCCCTATGGAGTTGTGGCCGTTGGCGACGTAGAACATGTAGTTCGGCGCCCAGCCGTCGTAGAAGCCGTGCGTCCAAACGCCGGGCACGCCCCTCTTCGTCATCTCCTCGATCTCGTGGTAGGCGAGGACGTGCCACTCGTCAATGACGAGCGGGTCGAGCCAAGCGTTGTACGGCCCCGTGCCCGTCGAAGTGTAGAGAAACGGCACGGACTCGTGAAGGTCGTGTAGAACCTGCGGGTGATACTGTAGGAAGGTCTTCATCATGTTGCGCGTGAGCGCGAGCGCCATGCCGAGACCGTCGCGGTTGTTGTCGTGCGCGACGTACTTGCCCCAGTAGAGAAGTCCCGGCGAATTCTTTCCGGGGTTGGCCTTGCGGTAGTTGTACACGTCAACCATCCGGTCGCGCCCGTCCACTTCAAGCACGGGCGTTATCATCACGACCGCGTTGCGACGTATCTCCTGTATGAAGGGCGTCTCCTCGACGGCGAGGCGGTATGCAAGCTCCATGAGCATTTCGGGCGAGCCGGTCTCAGGCGAGTGTATCGAGCCTGAGAGCCAGTAGAGCGGCTTGCCCTCGCCGATAAGCGCGTCGGCTTCGGCGTCCGTCGTTTTGCGCGGGTCGGCGAGTCGCGCGGTGATCTCTTTGTAGCGGTCGAGCCTTTGCAGATTCGCCTCGTCGCTCACGACGATGAGCAGTTGCTCGCGCCCCTCCTCGCTGCGCTCAGGCGCGACGAACACGCGCACGCGCGGGCTTGTGCGCTCAAGCTCGCGCATGTAGCGATGTATGTCTTTCGTGTAGGTCAGCTTGTTCGGCGTGCCGACGACGTAGCCGAGAACTTTGTCGGGCGAGGGCACGCGGTCGGAGGCGGGCAGGTGGTCAACAAGCTCTGTGCTGAAATGCTTCTCGGTCGTGTACTCTCTGATCTTCGCTGTGTAGCTCTCGTCGTTGCGCGACGATGCGCTACCGCCGTTTGTCTGCTGCGCGTATGCGTGCGCGGCGAGCAGCAGAACGGAGGCGAGCGTGCATGAGAGACGGATGTTGAGCGATCTTACACGGAACATAAAGGTATCCTTTACCCGGAAGCGGGCTGAGTCAGGCGAAGGCGCAGTGTTGTAAATCTGAAAAGTGGATGATAGGCACGTGCGGACTCGAACCGCAGACCCCTACCGTGTCAAGGTAGTGCTCTACCAACTGAGCTACGTGCCTGTAGGTCTGGAAATTCAAACGATTCCGTTTAACGGAAGGCTAAGGTAGCAAGCGCGTTCCGCACGTGTCAAGCGCGGTAGCCCGCGAGCCGTGAGCAAAAACTTTCAGCGTGTTTTGCTAGATGAAGTCGGCGGGAAATGTTACATTAGTCGGCGTCGCACGAAGCCCGCGAAGGCGCGGAAACGCGCGGCGATTGGCCTTTTCCTTAAGTTGCGCGTCGGCCACTTAAATCCCGTCAAACACGAAGTCAGCAACGTCCCGACACGTCATTCCGAAGCGCGAACAGTGTCGCCCGCCGATGTAGGGCATGTAGATACCGGGAGAACCGAAAGCCTTGTTCTCGAATAACCCTCAATATCAAAAACCTTCACACCCCGGCGTCAGCACTCCGGCTCGCGCGCGCGCTCTCGCCGGCCTTGCGCGTCTCTGCCTCCTGCTTTCGGTCGCGCTCGCCGCGACGCAGGCATCGCACGACACCGCTTTAGCGAAGGCCGCGCAGAGTCCGAGCCAGCAGCAACCTACGCCGACGCCCGCGTCGCGCCCACGCACCGTCAATGCGAAGGACGAGACCGCGCCCGTAGCAGCGCCGACCGCAAGCCCAGCCCCCGCGCAGTCCGGCGGCAACGATTCCGTGCAGACGGGCGGTGCGGGGTCGCATGTGGCGCAGGAAGTTGACGAGGACGAGGTCGTGCGCGTCACGTCGAATCTCGTCATCATCCCGGCCACGGTCGTGGACGCGCGCGGGCGTGCAATCGTTGACCTGCGCGTCGAAGACTTCGAGCTGCGCGTTGATGGCGAGGTCAAATCCATCGGCGACCTCAGCCGCTCCGAGACGCCCGTCCAAGTCCTCCTGCTCTTCGACAACAGCGCCAGCCTCTCCGCGGCGCGCGAGTTCGAGAAGCAGGCCGCCGTTCGTTTCTTCCAGTCGGTCATACGTCCGATTGACCGCGCCGCCATCTACGCAATCTCGACCACGCCCACGCTCGCGCAGCCGCTCACGAACGACATGCGGCGGCTCATCGGCACAATCGAGCGTTTCGGCAAGCCCGAGGGCGCGACCGCGCTCTTCGATGCCATCACGCAGGCAGCCGACTACATGCGCCCGCTCACGGGCCGCAAAGTCCTCGTGCTGGTCTCGGACGGAACGGACACGGTGAGCGACGCGAGCTTCGACGACGCGCTTGGCCGCGCGCTTCGCGCCGAGTGTCAGGTCTACGTCGTGCAGACGCGACAGGTCGAAGACCCGAACCTGCACGACACAGTCTCCGAGCAGCGCATGTACAAGCTCGCGGAGCAGACGGGCGGGGCCGTCTTCGTCCCGCGCTCGATTGAAGAGCTGGACTACGTCTTCACACAAATCTCGCTCGACATCTCGCAGCAGTATCTGCTGAGCTATTACCCGCAGGACGACCGCTCGGACAAGTATTTCCGCTTCATCAACCTCCGCGTCAAGACGCGCCCGAACATGCGCGTGCGCGCGCGCAAAGGGTTCTACCCGCCGTCGGCGCTGGCCGGCGCGCAGGCAGCGGACTCGCACGCGCAGATGTCCACCGTGCCGCAGAACGATTCGCCCACGCAACAAGTCGCGCGCGCGCGCGTGCCGTCTTCGCTTCCGTCCGCCGCCGCGCAGAGACGCACGACGGGCAACAACGCGGCGGGCGCGCGCCGTGACGGTAGCGCCAATCGAAAGCTCGGGCCGGACGGGCCGGACGACGACAGCAGCAGCCTCAAGCCAAAAACGGACTTGCCCGATAGCTCTCCGACCTTCACGCTGACGAGCGTCGCCCCCGCGGCGACGCCGAAGACGAGCGCGACGCGTGAGCCGAGCTACGTCCCGCCGCTCGCGCCGACCCCGCTGCCTTCACCGACTCCGCTTTCCACACCGACGCCTGCGCCGACGACGACGCCCGCCCCGACACTCGCGCCCGCCCCGCCCGCCGACAGGTCTGCTTCTCGTTCGGGCATTGAAGAAAAGAATCAAAAAGGGATCGTCGAAAAAAGCACGGGCAGCGTCGTCACAGGCAAGGCGATCAGCCTGCCCAAGCCGGTCTACCCGCAGGCGGCGAGAAGTTCTGGGGCGTGGGGTAAGGTTGTCGTCGAAGTGACGATTGATGAGAGAGGGAAGGTCGTCGGGGCGCGTGCGCTCTCCGGTCATCCGCTGTTGCAGCATGCCGCGATAAGCGCCGCGCGACAGGCGAAGTTTGCACCATCGCTGCTGGCCGGCGAAGCCATCACGGTGAAAGGCACGATCAGTTACACGTTCGCCGCGCCGTAATTTCAGACCCTTACGCCGGGAGCGCGGGCATCCCTGCCCGCCTTGAGCGCGACAGCGCGAAAAAGAGATTCCTTTAAACTCAAGATTGAGCGGGGTGGAAGGTTTGAAGCTTGCTGTGCAAGCTTTGGCGGGCATGGATGCCCGCGCTCCCGGCTTATGCGCTCGCGGCTTCCGCGACGACGCGCTCCCACTCTTCGTAGAGCGAGCGAAGTAGCTCCTCCGTCTTTCCGTAATCCTCACCCAGCCGCGCGATGCGTTCGGGGTCGCGTGCCGCTTCGGGCGTTGACATCTCTTCGCCGAGCGCGGCGAGACGCGACTCGGCCTCCGCGATCTCCTTCTCTACAATCTGCGGGTCGCGCGCCTGCCCCTTCTTTTTCTTCGAGTCACCGCCGCCTCGCTTTCGCCCGGACGCTTGCGCGCCGCGCGCGTCGTCGCGCTCAGCGGCCTTCACGGGCGCGGGTTTCTCCGCGGCGGCTCTCTCTCGTTCAGAGCGCGCGGCTGACTCCGCGACGCGGCGCGCGGCCTTCCAGTCGTGGTACTCAGTGTAGTCGCCGTCGTAATGCTCCGCTGTACCAGCGCCGTCGAGCGCGAGGATTTGCGTGGCTACGCGGTCGAGAAAATATCGGTCGTGGCTGATGGTGATGATCGTGCCGTCGTATGCGTCGAGCGCTTCTTCAAGAGACTCGCGCGAGGGAATGTCGAGGTGGTTCGTCGGCTCGTCGAGGACGAGGACGTTGACGCGCGAGTAGATGAGTTTCGCCAGCGCGAGCCTTCCCTTCTCGCCGCCCGAAAGGTCTCGGACGTGCTTGTAAACGTCGTCGCCCGTGAAGAGGAACTTGGCGAGGAAGCCGCGAAGCTCGCCCGCGGTCGCGGACTGCGGCGCGACGCGGCGCAGCTCCATGATGACCTCGTTGCGTTCGTCGAGGTCGTCGAGCTGCTGCGCGTAGTAGCCGACGGAGACGTTTGTGCCCCAGCGGATTTCGCCTTCGAGCTGCGGGAGCTTGCCCAGCACGGTCTTCAGGAAAGTAGTCTTGCCCGAACCGTTCGGGCCTATGATGCCGAGGCATTCGCCGCGCTTGAGGATGAAAGTGATGTCGCCCGCGAGGAGCGCGCCGGGGTAGCCGATT
>DASQLL010000512.1:0-26119 GCA_035630035.1 Pyrinomonadaceae bacterium
ACTCTCCTATCGCATTGACACGGAGGAGTTCGACCGCCTCTTGACGGAAGGCGACGCCGCGCGTCGCGCGCGCGACTCAGAAGCTTTCGTCAAGGCATACGAGGAGGCCGTCTCACTCTACCGCGGCGAGTTCATGCAGGGTAGCTACGACGAGTGGGCAGAGGAGCAGCGCTCTTACTACCGCGAGCAGTACATGCGCCTTCTGGGGCTTCTCGCGCAGACGGCGCAGAAGGCTGAGGAGTGGTCGCGCTCGCTCTCACTCGCGCAACAAATCCTGCGCGAAGACCCGTTTCGCGAGGACGTTCATTGCATGATCATGCGCTCGCACGCGGGGCAGGGAAATCGCGTGGCCGTGCGCGAGCAGTACGAGACGCTCAGAAAACTCCTCCGCAAAGAACTGGGCGTCGAGCCTGCGGCGGACACGCAGAAGGCTTACAAGGAGTTGGTCAAGTGACGCTAAATCGTTGAAAACAGGCGAGGCAACGAAGCTAGAAGGAATTCACAAGGAAACCGTAACAAAAGAAATCCGAGACCAATGTACAAACTCAAGGTCAATTTAAGAGACGCACGCCTCGCAGCAACGCGCTCCCGGCCAGAGTCCCCGCCTCGAAGCCGAAGAGCAGAGGTTAACCGAAGCCCCAAAGCCCCAAAGATGCTCCAAGTTTCTGCCCCGAAGAAATTTCGTCAGGCTACTGCTCTGGCACTCTCCATCCTACTCGCCGCGACGGGCGCGCAGGCCGGGGTTATCGTGCGCGGCACTCAAGGCGTCACGATGACCGGCGCCGACGGAATCTACTACGACAACACTGCGGGCGTTACGATGACGGGCGCGGACAGCTTCGGCCTCGCCGCCAACGGCATCTTCCAGACAAGCTCGAACGGCGTAACGATGACCGGGGCCGACGGTGCCCATGTCGCAAGCGTTGACGGCGTGAGCTACACAGGCTCGAACTCCTACGCCGTCCAGCACGCGGACGGCGTAACGATGACGGGCGCGGACGGCGTAACGATGACGGGCGCGGACGGCGTCACCATGACGGGCGCGGACGGAACCACTTGGGTCGTCAACTCTGTCACCGTCAGACAGCCGAACGGCGTCACCATGACGGGTGCGGATGGCGTAACGATGACCGGGGCCGACGGCGTGACGATGACCGGGGCCGACGCCGTAACGATGACCGTGGCGGACGGCGTGACGATGACGGGCGCGGACGGCGTTACGATGACCGGGGCGGACGGCGTTGTGATGACGGGCGCGGACGGTTTTCGTATGATCAGCGCCGAAGGCTTCGACCTCATTGCGGCGAACCCCGTGGTCAGCCGGATAGGGCTGATGAGCTTCGATCCGGAGCTTGCACTAAATCTCGACGGTCTGACCGACGACAGCAACATTAACGCAGCCATCGTCTATCACCATCCGGTGAGCGACACGGACATCGCGGAGCTTGAGTCGCTCGGCGTGCGCGGCGGCACACGCTTCCTCGCTCTGCCGGTGGTCGTCGTCACCGCGACGAAGTGCCAGATTGATAAGATCGGCGATCTCGCGTCGGTTCGCACCATCTACGGCAACCGCACGCTCCAGTGGAACGCCGACGAGAGCCGCGCGCAGACCGGCCTTGCGCGCATGCGGCAGGACGCAGACCTCCAGCGCTTCAAAGGCGTCGGCACGCTCGAAGGCGACGGCGTCGGCGTGGCCGTGATTGACACAGGCGTTGACGCCACTCACCCAGACCTCGCCGGTCGCGTCGTCAGGAACGTCAAGCTCGCAGACCTTCAGGGCGCGAACTTGACGGGCTTTAATGCGCCGACGAACGTCGAGGCGCTAAGCGACACCGATCAGTTGAGCGGCCACGGCACATTCGTCAGCGGCATCATCGCGGGCAGCGGCTCAAGCTCCGGCGGCAAGTACGCGGGCTACGCACCGAAGTCGCGCGTCGTGGCCCTGAGCGCGGGCGACGCCTCGCTCTTCAACGTGCTGGCCGGCTTCGACTATCTTCTGTCGCACGCAGACCTCGGCGTCCGCGTCGTCAATTGCAGCTTCTCCGCAAGCTCGCTCTACGACGAGAACGACCCCGTCAACGTCGCCACGCGCATGCTCGCCGAGCGCGGCGTGAACGTGGTCTTCTCCGCGGGCAACTCAGGGCCGGGGCTGCACACGCTCAACCCTTACGCAGCCGCGCCGTGGGTCGTCTCGGTCGCCGCGCTCGACGCGCGCGGACGCCTCGCGGACTTCTCATCGCGCGGCGATTTCGGCAGCCGCGGCTTCCGCCCGACGCTCGCCGCGCCGGGCGTGGATGTCGTAAGCCTCCGCGCTTCGGGGACGAACCTGACCGCGACCACCTCCGCGCCGACCGACGCGCAGCAGCTCTCCGCCGCCGAAGTCCCGCACTACACAACGGCGTCCGGCACTTCCTTCAGCGCGCCGCAGGTCGTAGGCACAATCGCGCTTATGCTCGAAGCCAACCCGAACCTTACCCCTGCCGAGGTTCGAGACATCTTGCAGCGCACGGCGACTCCCTTGCCGCCCTACTACCTGCACGAGGTCGGCGCGGGCGCGCTCAACACGCACGCGGCGGTGTTGCAGTCGGCGTTCCCGCAGCGTCAGATCGGACTGTTCCGCGCGGTGCTGAATCGCGGGCAGGTGAGCTTCGTCAGAGAGCCTGTGCAAATCTTCTCCGGCACGGTCATGCCGGGCGGCGCGTGCGACGTTCGCCTGAACGTC
Source organism: Pyrinomonadaceae bacterium (assembly GCA_035630035.1). Lineage (GTDB taxonomy): Bacteria > Acidobacteriota > Blastocatellia > Pyrinomonadales > Pyrinomonadaceae > QHXN01. Next base: position 2,723 of record DASQLL010000512.1, read on the forward strand.
GCGGCGGACGCAGTTCTTGCCTCGACCGACATCGCGTGGGGGCCGATGGCTACACCCAACGATCTGGCGCTCGCGTCCTTCGACCCCTTGGGACGAGAGGTCGCCGAGTCGAACTACCTGAACCTTCCCGTTCTGACGGGCAAGCGCGAGCGCACGCTCGTACGCATGCCGCAAGCGGGCGCGTGGAGCGCGCGCGTGACGCACACGTTTGCGGCTGCCGCCACGCCGCAGCAGTTCAACGGCGTCTTCGAGACGGCGCGCGTCGAGTACGCGCCGCTGGCCGACACGGGCGGACTCGACGCATTCACGCTCGACAACATACGACAGTCAATGCGCGTGCTTGCCATGTGGCCCGACGCCGACGGGCGCTTCCGACCCGGCGCGTCTGTTAAGCGCTCGGAGCTTGCCGCCGCGATGATCGCGGGCGCGCGCGTTCCGCAGTACGTCCCGAACACGCCCTCGTTCCTCGACGTTTCAGACGCGACGACGATGAACTTCATCGAAGGCTCGCAATGGCTCTTCCCGGACGCCGTGCGCGGCAGCAACTTCCGTCCCGACGCCTACGCGACGCGGCTGGTCGCGGCGGTCGTGCTCGTGCGCGCCGCGGGACTCCAGCAGGAGGCCGAGTCGAAGGCGGGCGCATTCCTCCATTACACGGACGTGCAGAACATTCCGTGGGGCTTGCGCGGTTACGTTCAGGTGGCCGTGAGCCGCGGGCTGATTAGCTCCGGGCAGCAGTTCAATCCTTCGGCTGCGCTCACGCGCGCGGAGCTTGCACGCGGCGTCGCCACAATCGTCCGCACGAACACCGAATAACAAACGCAGAAGTCAGAACGCTGAACGATGAACTGAAAGACGAAAGTCTTTATTCATCGTTCAGCGTTCTGACTTCTGCGTTTAAGGAGTGATATGGACTGGCGAATTTTTCTGACGACGTTCGGGGTGATATTCCTCGCAGAGATGGGCGACAAGACGCAGCTCGCGGCGATGACGATGGCCGCGCAGACGAAGAGGCCGTGGACGATATTCTTAGCCGCGTCGCTCGCGCTCGCGTGCGTCTCCGCGCTCGGCGTCGTGGTCGGCTCCGCGCTCGGACATTACCTTCCGCTCGTCTGGATCAAGCGCGCCGCCGCGGTCGGCTTCATCGTCATCGGCGTCCTCATACTGCTGGACAAGTTCTGAAGGGCGAAGCCAGCAGGCTAGTTCGCTTTTCAGTCGAGTGTAAGGTAAGTCGGACTCACCGCAGAGGCGCAGAGGACGCAGAGGGGGCGCAGAGAGTTGAATTTTCTCTGCGCCCCCTCTGCGTCCTCTGCGCCTCTGCGGTGAGTCCGTTTACTGCGTCTTGATGCCGGCCTTTGCGAAGTCGCCCGCCTTGATGATCGTGATCTTCGACGGGTCTATGTGGCGGCGCATCGCCGCCTGTATCTGCTCGGGCGTGAGCGCGCTTATCTTGCGCTCGAACTCCTCGTCCCACTTGAACGTGCGGTCGAGGAAGAGGTAGCTCGCGAGCGTGCCCGCGAGAATGTTGTCCTGCGCGCGGTTGATCTGCCGCGTCTGTAGGTAGCCGGACTTGCCCTTTGCGACCTCGTCGGCGGTGAAGCCTTCGGCGAGCGCCTTCGCCAACTCCTCCTTGTAGGCCGCTTCGAGCTTGACGACGTTCTGCGGCGCGTAGATGGCGAACGAGTTGAACGTGCCCGTCTTGTCGAGCGCGCTCACTTGCAGGCCGGAGCCTACGCCGTAGCTGATGCCCTCGCGGTCGCGTATGCGGACGCGCAGGCGCGACGCAGAGTTCGCGCCGAGCAGATAGTTGCCGAGGATGAGCGCCGGGTAGTCCGGGTCGTCGTCGCGCACGTTAAGGTTCAGGCCGACGACGAAGTTGGCGTTGGCCTTGTCGGGCGTCTCGAAAGACTTGTTGATGGCCGGCACCTCGCGGAAGACGCTCACGAGGCGCGCGTAGGGGCGCGGGCTTTTCCAGCCGGCGAAAAGCTCGTTCGTCACCTGCGCGATCTGCTTGTCGTCGAAGTCGCCGATGACGGCGAGCTGCGCGTCGGACGCGCCGTAGAAGTCCGCGTAGAACTTCTTCACGTCTTCGAGCGTCACGGCCTTGACGGCCTCGGCCCGCTCGTCGGGCGTCATCACGTAGCGCGGGTCGGTCTTCGGCCACGGATTCAGGTGACGTGAAAGCTCGGTCTGCGCGATTGCGCCGGGGTCGCTGCGCTGCTGCTCGATGCCCGCGAGCATCTCCTGCTTGAGCTGCTCGAACTCGCTCGCGGGGAACGAAGGCTCGCGAAGAACCTCCGCCATCAGGCGCATCGCCGCCGGAAGATTCTCGCGCACCGTCTCGATGAAGACGTTGGCCTGCGTCGCGCCGCCCGACGCGAAGCCGCGAGCCTTGAGCTTGTCTAGCTCGTCCTGAATCTGCTGGCGCGTCTTCGCCCGTGTCCCGCGCATAAGCATCTGTCCGGCGAGCATCGCGGCGGCGGCCCGCCCCTGTAGGCTCTTCTCGTCGCCGAAGCGCAGGGTCATCGAGGCGACGACCGTCTGGCCGCGAGTCTTTTTAGGCAGCAGCGCCATCTCCACGCCGCCCGCGGGCGCGGGGCGCGCGGTGCGCGACTCGATGTTGGCCGGAGCGGGGTCGAACACCTCGCCCGCCGCCACCGCCGCGTCGCCCTTGTAGTCCTTGAGCATCGCGGCCACGTCCGGGGTCGCGGGAATCTCCGCGCGGTCGGGCTTAGCGTCGGGGATGTACATCGCGAGCGTGCGGTTGGAGGGCTTGAGGTACTTCGCGGCGACGCTCGCGACCTCTTCGGTCGTGACCTTGCGGAGTCGGTCGCGGTGGAGGAAGAAGAGACGCCAGTCGCCCTGCGCCATCCACTCGCTCAGCTCAAGGCCGATCTGCTCGGACGAGTTGAGCGAAAGCTCGATGTTCTTCAGAATCGAAGCGCGCGCTCGCTCGACCTCTTCTTTGGTCGGCGGGGTCGCGGGCAGCCCCTCTATGGTTTGCAGGAAGGCTTCGCGCGCGGCGTCGAGCGAGTCGGTGGCCCGCACCTCCGCGCCGAAGAGCGCCACGCCCGGCTCGCGCGTCTGGAAGTTGAAGGCGAACGTCTGACTCGCCTTCTTCGTCTCGACCAGCGCCTTGTGTAGTCGGCCTGCAGGCGTGTCGCCGAGGACGAAGGAGATTATGTCAACCGCCGCGAAGTCCGGGTGCGTGCCTGACGGCACGTGGTAGCCCGCGCCGAGCATCTGCACGTCGCCCACGCGCCTGATGGTCACTGTGCGCTCGCCGTCCTGCACAGGCTCTACGGTGTAGATTTTCTGTAGCGTGCGCGCGGGCTTCGGTATCGGCGAGAAGACCGTGTTGATGATGCCGAGCGTCTTCGCCTCGTCGAACTTTCCGGCGACGAGAAGGACGGCGTTGTCGGGCTGGTAGTACTGGCGGTAGAACGCCTGAAGGCGATCAATCGGCACGTTCTCGACATCGGAGCGCGCGCCGATGGTTGACTTGCCGTAGTTGTGCCACTCGTAGGCGGCGGACATCACGCGCTGCAAGAGTATGCGGAAGGGGTTGTTCTCGCCGCTCTCCATCTCGTTTCGCACGACGGAGAACTCGGTCTCAAGGTCTTTCTTGGCGATGAAGGAGTTGACCATGCGGTCGGCCTCCATCTCCAAAGCCCAGCGCAGGTTCTCGTCCGTCGCGGCAAGCGTCTCGAAGTAGTTGGTGCGGTCGAGCCAAGTGGTGCCGTTGCGGCGCGCGCCGTGCTCGGTCGCCTCCTGCGAAAGATTCGGGTGGTTCTTCGACCCCTTGAACAGAAGATGCTCAAGCAGATGGGCCATGCCCGTCTCGCCGTAGTTCTCGTGCGAGGAGCCGACAAGATATGTGACGTTGACGGTGACGGTCTGCTTCGTCTGGTCGGGGAAGAGAAGCACGCGCAGGCCGTTCGAGGCGAGACGATATTCCGTGATGCCTTCGACGGATGTGACGCGCTCGACGCCCGCGGGCAGCGCGACCGTCGCCGTCTGCTGCGCGGGTTGCCCTTGCGCGCGCACGACGGCGAGCGGCGCGGCAAGCACGTTGGCGAGAAGCATGAGGGCGAGGAGCGAGCGAGCGCCGGAAAGTTTGCGAAAACTCATTAGATACCTCCGAGGTGAAAACTTTGGTTGAAAGAGATCAGACCGAGTGCGTTTCGGATTCTGGTTAGCAGTGTTGTCGTGGGAGACTTGACCGCCGGGCTAGGAAGCGAGAGTTTACAAGGTCTGAGCCGGACGGCGCAACCGGCGCAAGGGTCGAGGTTGGCATCCACACCTAAGCCGGGAGCGCGGGCATCCGCGGCCCGCCAAAGCGTGCGCCAGCACGCTTCAAATGTTTCAACTCCACTCAATCTTGAATATGAGAGACGCGCTGTTCGCGCCTGCGGCGCTCAAGGCGGGCAGGGATGCCCGCGCTCCCGGCTGAAGCACGGCGCAGACATTGCGCTCCGAAGGAATTCGGGGTTAGGCTCTTCGGGCGGCGAGGGCGCTTGCCTCGGGCGCGATTATCGCAAGACGAACTGACGCGCCGTCTCGCTTAAAGCAATCCATGTCTAAACTCCATGCGGAAGGATGAGCTTTCATGTCACAGAATTCGGAGCACAAGTGGGTCTATCTTTTTGAAGAGGGCGACGGCCAACAGCGCGCTCTGCTCGGCGGCAAGGGCGCCGGCCTCGCCGACATGACGAGGGCGGGCCTGCCCGTGCCGCCCGGCTTCATCGTCACCACGGAGGTCTGCAACGCATACTACTCGAACGGCAAAAATTTTCCGGAAGGTATGTGGGAGCAGGTCATCGAAGGCTTGCGCGCGGTCGAGGCCAAGACGGGCAAGAAGTTCGGCGACGCCGAAAACCCCCTGCTCGTGTCGGTGCGCTCCGGCGCTCCCTTCTCGATGCCGGGCATGATGGACACCGTTCTCAACCTCGGCCTTAACGAGCAGACCGTGCAGGGACTCGCCACGCAGACGGGCGACCTGCGGTTCGCGCTCGACGCATACCGGCGATTCGCTACTCTCTTCGGCGAGATAGTGATGGGCGTCGCGCACGAAAAATTCGAGCGCGTGATGGAGCGCTTCAAGGCGCAGACCGAGGGAGGCCGCGACACAGACCTCTCGTCCGAACAGTTGCGCGACATCATCGCCACGCAGAAGCAGATAATCTTTTCAGACCAGAGCGGCCTCGCCATCCCCGAAGACCCTTACGAACAGTTGAGAGTCGCCATCGCCGCCGTCTTCAACTCTTGGATGGGGCGGCGCGCGTGCGACTACCGAAGAGTCAACCGCATACCGGACGATCTCGGCACGGCGGTCAACGTGCAGGCGATGGTCTTCGGCAACATGGGCGCGGAGAGCGGCACGGGCGTCGCTTTCACGCGCAACCCCTCGACCGGCGAGAAGAAGCTCTACGGCGAATACCTTCTGAACGCGCAGGGCGAAGACGTTGTCGCTGGCCTACGCACGCCGCAGCCCATCAGCCAACTGCAAGAGGAGCTGCCCGCCGTCTACGAACAGTTCCGAAACATCGTCGAGCTGCTCGAACGTCACTACAAGGACATGCAGGATGTCGAATTCACAATCGAGCGCGGGCTACTCTTCATGCTCCAGACGCGCACGGGCAAGCGCACGGGCGCGGCTGCGGTGCGCGTCGCCGTTGACATGGTTCAAGAGAATTTGATTGACCGTGCGACCGCCGTCCGGCGCGTCACGCCCGACCAACTCGACCAGCTTCTTCACCCGACGGTTGACCCGAACACGGACGCGAAGGTCATCGCGAAAGGTCTTCCCGCAAGCCCCGGCGCGGCGCAGGGCAAAGTCGTCTTCGACCCCGACGAGGCCGAGGAGCTTGCGAGCGAAGGCGAGAAGGTCGTGCTGGTTCGACAGGAGACAAGCCCCGACGACTTTCACGGCATGGTCGCGGCGCAGGCGATCTTGACTGCGCGCGGCGGGCAAACTTCGCACGCGGCGGTCGTAGCGCGCGGCATGGGCAAGTCGTGCGTGTGCGGCGCGTCGGAGCTGAACATTGACTACGGCCAGCAGCAGTTCAGCGTCAATGGCATAGTCGTGCCGAAGGGCGAGTGGATAACGGTTGACGGCTCGACGGGCCGCGTCTTCCTCGGACAAGTGACGACGGTTCAGCCCGCGCTCGGCGAAGACTTTCGAGAGCTTCTGCGCTGGGCGGACGAGTTCCGCCGCCTGCGCGTGCGCGCGAATGCGGACACGCCGCACGACGCGCAGGTGGCGCGCGACTTCGGCGCGGAGGGCGTCGGCCTTTGCCGCACGGAGCACATGTTCTTCGGCGACGAGCGGCTCGCTGCGATGCGCGACATGATTCTCGCCGACGGCGTGGGCCAGCGCGAGAAGGCTCTCGAACGACTCCTGCCGCTACAGCGCAGAGACTTCGTAGGCATCTTCCGCGCGATGGAGGGCTTGCCCGTCACGATACGCCTGCTCGACCCGCCGCTCCACGAGTTTTTGCCGAACATGGAAGAGCTGCTGGCGGAACTATCGGAGCTGAAGCTCGCTTTGCAGCGCGCGGCGAGCATACGAGAGATGGACAAACAGCTCGACGAGATTGACGGCAAGCGTCGCCTGCTCCAACAGGTCGAGCGTCTGCGCGAGGCCAACCCTATGCTCGGACATCGCGGCTGTCGCTTGGGACTCATCTACCCGGAGGTGACGCGCATGCAGGTGCGCGCAATCTTCGAGGCGGCGTGCGAGGTCGCGGGCGAGGGCGAGAAGGTCTTGCCCGAAATCATGGTGCCGCTCGTCTCCGCCGCCGAAGAGCTACGCAATCAGGCCGAGCTGATTCACGAGGTCGCGCGGCAGGTGATGGGCGAGCACGGCATGACGATCCCCTACAGCGTCGGCACGATGATCGAGCTGCCGCGCGCCGCTCTGACTGCGGACAAGATCGCGGAGCATGCGGACTTCTTCTCGTTCGGCACGAACGATTTGACGCAGACGACCTTCGGACTTTCGCGCGACGATTCGGGACGCTTTTTGTCGAAGTACGTCGAGGTGAAGATTCTGCCCGACGACCCGTTTCAGGTCTTAGACCGCGAAGGCGTCGGCGAGCTGGTCAGGATAGGCACGGAGCGAGGCCGTTCCGTAAAGCCTGACTTAAAGGTCGGCATCTGCGGCGAGCACGGCGGCGAGCCGCGCTCCATAGCCTTCTGTCACATAACGGGACTCGACTACGTCAGTTGCTCTCCATTCCGCGTCCCGCTCGCGCGACTCGCGGCGGCGCAGGCCGCGCTGGAGATGAAGGACGGCGCGGTCGCGTCAGACAAATAATTCGACCGCGAGTGGTAGCGGGTCAGAACCCGGAGCGTTAGCGACGGGGTGCGGTCGCGCCCGACTGCTCAAGTCGGATGCCAGCCAAGACCTACCCGGTCGCTACCGCTCCCGGTTCTGATCCCTCGCGCGTCTCGCCGCAGTCTAAGGCGACATGAGCCAATTTCTTTTATCCTGTCCATCCTGTCCATCCCTGTTAATATTCCTGTGAGCCATGCGCGACGAGGCGATAAACGAGTATCACGAGCTGCTCGCGGCGGACGCGGGGTTGACCTCGGAGCTGTTCGCGCGTCTGAAACGCGGGATGAGCGCGGGGCATCTGCTCTACGGCGCGCGAGAGATCGGCGTGTCCTTGAGGCCGCATCTTTTGGAGCGCGCGCAGTACGACCGCCTCGTTCGCGCGTCGGAGACGCTGGCGGGCGCGTTCGAGAAGCTTTCGGAGGCGATGCACGCGCAGCCCGCGCTTATGGCGCGCGTCGGTTTGAGCGAGCAGGAGCTGAGGCTCGCGCTCGTCGAGCCGGGGTACAAGTATCCGGCGGTGACGACGCGCCTCGACGCTTTCATCAAGGGCACGGAAGTTAAGTTCGTCGAGTACAACGCCGAGAACCCTTCGAGCCTGACGGATCAGTCGGGACTAAATCAAATCCTGTTCGAGATTCCCGCGCTTGAAAAGCTCGCCGAACGGTATCGCCTCAGGCAGTTCGACACGGCGGCGGCGCTTCTCAGGACGCTGCTCGCGACCTTCGCGGAGTGGAGCGGGCGCGGCGGCTCGGTGCCGAACGTCGCAATCGTTGATTGGGAGAATTTGCCGACGCGTCACGAGTTCATGCTGCTCCGAAACTACTTCGTAGGCTTCGGCGTGCCGACGATCATCTGCGCGCCGGACGAGCTTGAGTACGACGGAAGTGTTCTGCGTCGCGGCGACTTCCGCGTTGACCTCGTCTACAAGCGCGTCATCATCCACGAGCTTCTGGAGCGTTGCGGTGAAAGTTGCCCGCTCCTGCGCGCGTACACGGAGCGCGCCGTCTGCCTCGTCAACAACTTTCGCTGCAAGCCTCTGCACAAGAAGGCCGCGTTCGCGCTCATTACGGACGACGAGCATGCGCGCTGGTTCACGGACGCCGAAAGGGAAGTCATACGCGAGTGCGTGCCGTGGACGCGACGCGTCGAGGAAGCCGAGACGACGCACGGAGGCGCGCGCGTTGACTTGATCGAACACCTGCGGCGGCATCGCGAGCTTTTCATGCTCAAGCCGAACGACGACTACGGCGGGCGCGGCCTCTCGTTCGGCGCTGGTGTAAGCGAGGCGGAGTGGGACGACGCGATTGCGCTCGCGCTCGCAAGTGATTTCGTCGTGCAGGAGGCTCTTGAGCTTCAGACGGAAGTCTTCCCCATCTTCAACGAAGGCGGCTGGGCCTTGCAGCCGATGTACGTGGACACGAACCCCTTCCTCTTCTGCGGGCGCGTAGAGGGCGCGATGGTGCGCCTGTCGCAGTCGCCCATCGTCAACGTCACCTCCGGCGGCGGCGAGACGGGCTTCTTCGTTCTCGAAGAACGACTCGATTAAAACAATTTTAGAATGCGTGCACGGTAAGACGGACTCACCGCAGAGGCGCAGAGGGCGCAGAGGAAGCGCGGAGAGTTGTGCCTTACTCTGCGCCCCCTCTGCGCCCTCTGCGCCTGCGGCGGTGAATCTTACCTACTCCAAACTCAACTCAAAAGCTATCTAAGAACCCTTTCTTCACACTTTCAGAAAGACGCGGGCAGTATAGTAGTCCCGCGTCGCAAGCGAGTTATGCCGAAGCCGACAACAATCATCTTCATCATCGTCGTCGGAGTCTCCGTCGGCGTCATCGTGGTCTATCTCTTCTGGTGGGCCGTCTCGCGCTACAAGCTCTGGGCAGCGCGCGAGCGGCCCGTGCGCGCGCGCAGGGCGACGCTCTGCCGCGACCCCGGCGATGTCGGGCGTCTGGATTTCCGAGGCGGCCCCGGCGGGAGCGATGGAGCGCCCGCGCCGCCGTTTCAGTTCATAGAGGAACACGCCACGGGTTCAAGCCCTTGCATGTCGGTGAGAGACGCGCGCGGTCGAACGTGGCGCGTGAAGTGGGGCGACGAGGTGAAGAGCGAGAGCTTCGTCGTGCGCCTCGTGTGGGCCGCGGGCTATCACGTCGAGGCCGCGTACTACGTCGCCGAAGGCCGCATCGAGGGCGCGACCGATTTGACGCGCGCGCGCGAGTGTGTGGGCGAGGATTGCTCATTCAGCGACGCGCGTTTCGAGCTTGACGAAGAGGGCGTGCGGAAGCTCTTCGACGAGCACGGCTGGTCTTGGGACGACAATCCTTTCGTGGGGACGCGCGAGCTTGCGGGGTTGAAAATCCTTCTGATGCTCACGTCGAACTGGGACAACAAGGACGTGCGCGACGTTGCGCGCGGCTCGAACACGGCCATTTTCGAGCATACGTCGCCGGACGGCGGGCTTGAGGCACGCTACCTCATCATTGACTGGGGCGCTTCGATGGGCAAATGGGGCAGCGCGCTCACGCGAACGAAGTGGGACTGCGAGGGCTTCGCGTCGCAGAACGCGGAGTTCGTTCGGAGCGACGAGAACGGCGTCCTAACTTGGGGCTACACGGGGCAGCGCACGGACGAGGCCACGGAAGGCATCACCGTCGAGGACGTTCGCTGGCTCCACGCGCGCGTCTCACGCATCAACGACCGCCAACTCCGCGACGGCCTCCTCGCCTGCGGCGCGACTCAAGAAGAGGCCGACTGCTTCACGCGCGCCCTTCGCGAGCGCATCGAGATACTCGGTCGCGTGGCCGGGCAAGGCAACATCTGAGAGCGGTAAGCATTAGAGCTAACCAACGACCGTTTAGAGGCGGGCCATTGCCCGCCGTCTCAAGCTCCATCGCAGGTTGAGACGGCGGGCATTGCCCGCCTCTAAACCATAGGTAAATTGATCCGCAAACCGTTCTGACGCTCGAATCAAGCGAGTCCCGCTATAAGAAGTAATGCGAATTGAACGAAACGACGTTGATGAAAGGCAAGCTAAGGGTGGTTGAGTTAAATGAGTGCTAGTCGCGGCCCACGCGAATTAAATCGCCTGCTTTAATGTTCTCTAACGCTGCTCTGGTTTCAGGCATCAACGGTAGCAATGTCTTCAGACGATTGTTTCTCGCTATCAACAGAATGATTCCGATGTTGAAAGATTTGAGGTTCTGCTGATACTTCAGATTTTGGTCAACCGTGAGAAAAACATCAAACTCCGATTCGGCTAACGCCAAGAGCTTTCCGTTTTTGATGCCTGACCATCCGCGCTCCGTAACTGTAAGCGCTTCATGCTCCGTCAGCTCGCGCTTCAATTTGCGCGGCACACACTCGTCAAGCAGCACTTTCATATTCTTGTGAGAGGAAAGCCTCTTTCATTTTCTCAAGAACTTTGATGGCATGCTCTCTGCTTACAGCAGGAAAGTCATCAAGGAACTCGTCGAGAGTGTCGCCCCCTTCGAGATAATCGAACAACGTTTGAACCGGCACGCGAGTGCCCCCGAAAACAGGCGTGCCGCCGAGAATATCGTCGGAGCGGTTGATTAGTTTAGCCATAGTTCATCCTGTCTCCTGCTTGACGCTTCCTTTGTCTCCGAGCATCGTACACCGAACTCTGTTGCTTGTATCACATCCTGTTATGCCGCGACCTACGTTACAGATATAATAACTATCCGATCATTTCTAAGTAGTAAAGGTTGCGCTAAACGTGTCAGGTTACCACTATTCGGGAGATTATAGATAAATAGAATTGCCTGATTGATGCTACTAACGCCCATATAAAAGGTTACTTGTTTAACAGCATCCTCCGTCACTTTATGGCTAACCCCACGACCTCGCTTAACTTCTAAAATAAGACGCTCATCCCCAGAAGTTATCAATAAATCCACGCGCACGTTAGGAGCCAACATAACTTCAACCAATGTCTTTAGTTCGGGTGCCGTCGCAGCTAGAAACCCGGTTAATGCACCTATGATCTCCACTTCTCTAATATCAGTTCTATCAGCATGGGTCGGATTGAATTGAATGGTAAACTGCTCAACAAGAGTGGAAACCTTCTCCAGAAGAGATTGTGCGATAAGAGGTGATGTGGGTTGTTCAGCGGCAACTATCTTCGCTTGTTCAAATGAAATGCGTTCCGTGATTTGGTCAATAAGCACAATCGCAAATGCAGAAACAGTTACAATAGCAAGGAGAGCTTCATCCTCATCGAAATCCAAACGATAGTCGTGGGTGGACGGATTGCGCCACTCCCTACGATAATTTGTTAACTGAGCTAAAACTCGCGGGCGGAGAACATTCTGCTGCTGTAGATAATTCTCAATATTATAAGGACTCTCTCCGGCTGGGTCTTTGGATGTCAGGACACGGTATGCCTCTTTAAGGCTACCCTCAAAAGCTTGATTAGTTCGATATATAGCATCAGTAAATGCTGTATCATCAGCATCAGCTTGCCCACGTTCAAGATGCCTGCTTGCGACCTCAATATGCTGAAGAACAGCCTTGAGACCTTGCGTGTAATCACCTTCTGGAAGGCCATCAACTCGTGAGCGTAAGATTTCGAGAAGATTCATGGTCTTAAGTGTTCTAATCTAGCGGCATAACTACTATTGTGCCGAATGATTCGATCTAACTACGCAATAGAATGCTAAAAGCCGAATGGTTCGGCCTAACTCCGCACCGGGGAGACTAATGCTGCGTCGCGCGGCGTAATGCTCAATTCGCCGTCTCGGAAGTGTCGGCGCTCTTCGACAACTCGGTGAGGTCGCTGCCGACGGCGGGGCTATCGGGCGCGGCGTAGTCCTTCGGGTCGAAGTCGTGCAGGAACCATTCGCGCAGGGGGCGGTGGCCCAGCGCGTCGTACCAACCGTAGAGCTGTATCTCCTGTAGCGCCTGCTCCTTCGTCCAGCCGTGGTCGGTGACGCGCAGCACGCCTAGAAGGACGCCCGTGCGGTGTCGGCCTCCCATGCAGTGCGTGTAGATCGGCTCGGCCTCGGTCGCCGTGCGTATGTAGTCGAGCCACTCGCGCACGCGCTCGGGGCGCGGCGTCTCGCGGTCGCTGAAGGGGACGTGCCGCCATTCCTCTATGCCGGAGGCGAGCGCGGCCTCTTCGTCCTCCGGCCTGAAGTGGCCTGTCATGCTGCACACGCGGCGCACGCCTAAGCGTTCGACGAGCGCGCGGTAGCCTTCGGCGTCGGGGCGCGCGCCGCGGTAGAGCGCATCTGTGACCTTCGCGAAGTTGCGTATCGGAATTCCGAACTCGTTGCGCGGCGAGCGCGACTTGAACCACTGAATCAACCACACGGCTCTCAGACCCTCCCGTTCACGGTTTAGAGAAACGACATTAGAATTTTCCGTCTTATGTTTTGGCGGGGATGACGTAGAGGGCGACGGCGATGAAGTGGCAGATGCTGCCGGCGAGGACGAAGACGTGCCAGATGGCGTGGTTGTGCGGGATTCTATGCGCGGCGAAGAAGACGACGCCCGACGTGTACGCTAGGCCCCCCGCCGCGATCCACGCGAGCGCGCCCAAGGGGACGGTCGCGAGTATGGGCTTTACGGCGATGACGCACAGCCAGCCCAGCAGGACGTAAGAAACTACGGTGACGGGCTTGTACCGTGTGCCGAAGATGATTCGGAAGATTATGCCCGCGAGCGACAAGACCCACACGAGTCCGAACAGCGTCCAGCCCCAGCCGCCTCTGAGCGTGACGAGCGTGAAGGGCGTGTAAGTCCCCGCGATGAGCAGGTAGATGCAGCAGTGGTCAACGACCTGAAAGACGTGCTTCGCGCGCGGGCTACGTGCGCCGTGGTAGAGCGTCGAGGCGAGGTAGAGCGTGACGAGCGACGCGCCGTAGACGCTGCTGCTCACGACGTGGAGCGTGCCGCCGTATAGCCACGCAAGCAAGACGAGCGCGACCATGCCGACCACGCTCAACGCCAGCCCGATGCCGTGCGTGACGCAGTTCGCGATCTCTTCGACGGGCAACCGCTCGACCTCTGGCTTAGTCATTCTTACTTCTCAATTAGGCTGAAAGAATTAACATGGATAGACAGGATAGGCAGGATAAAAGATTTGAGATTTGAAATCCCTAATCCTGTGTATCCTGTCCATCCATGTTAATTCCTTCTTCTCGTTGCGGCTCTGCCCGCGTCAAAAACGGAACGGCCCTTCGCGGACAATCTCCGCGAGCTTCTTGCGCCCGCTCGGCGACTCGCCCTCCTGCACTTTTTCCGGCAGCTTCTCCTTCTCGCCCGGCATGCCGACGGCGGCCATCGCCTCGACGCGGAACTCTTCGGGGATGCCGAGCGCCGTGCGCGCACGCTCGTAGTCGAACCCCTGCATGCCGTGGACGACGAAGCCCTTGAGCCAGCCTTGCAGCGCGAGATTCTCCCACGCCGCGCCCGTGTCGAACGAGTGCGTCGGGTACGACTTGCCGTTGAAGTCGAAGGTCGTCTTCGAGGCGAACAGGAGGAGCGCGGCTGCGTCCTTCGCCCAGACCTTGTTGCCTTCCGCGAGCAGGTCGAAGAAGAGTTGCCAATGCTCCGTGCCGCGCCGCGCGTAGAGAATGCGCCACGGCTGGTTGTTGTACGAAGAGGGCGCCCAGCGCGCCGCCTCGAACAGCGTCAACAAGTCCTCTTCCGGTATCTCCTCGCCAGACATCGCGCGCGGCGACCAGCGGTCGAGGAAAAGCTCGTCAACGGGGTGATCGGGTTTCCTTACGTCGCTTCCTTCAATCATGCACGCAGCTTACCACTCGCGCGCGCCGCCGCCCAAATTCCGACGGCGTCGCAGCCCGCCGAACGCCAAAGGCGAACGCTTAGCTCGAACTTCAATGCCGACGCTTCTCCAGCAGCCATTGAATCGCCAGAAGGACGACGACCAGCGCGACGAAGACCGCGGCGTGGAAGAGCGCGGAGGTTATCGAGTCCGTGTAAGCGAAGGCGAAGCGCATTGACTGTTCGGGAGTGGGCGAGTACCGGCGGCGCGCTAAGTCGGCCCCGGATCGCTTTCAGTCAGTATCTCGCACAACAAGCTTGAGTCTTCGACGGCTCGACCGAGCCGAACGTTTACGCCACGGAGTTTAGAGATAAACGGGCGGGAAGGGAATGGAAAAGTTAAGAGCGATTTTCACTTGAGCGTAAATGCGGAAACGTTCACCGCAGAGGCGCAGAGGACGCAGAGGGGGCGCAGAGGGATGTTCAACTCTCTGCGTGAACTCTGCGTCCTCTGCGCCTCTGCGGTGAGTCCTACTCGCACTACGCTCAAGTTAATAAATAATATTAGAAACCGATGTTTCGTGAAGGAGGCTGCCACGAACGACTCAAGCGCGCATCGTATCGTCGCTCTTTTCGATGAGAGCGTCGAGGATGCGGTCGGCTGTCTTCCCGTCCCAGAGCGGCGGCACTCGCGGCGGCTCGTTCGTTTGCGCGCGCTCAAGTGAGGCGTATGCCGCGCTCAAGATTTTTTCGGGGTCGGTGCCGACGATCTTGTTCGTGCCCAGCTCGACCGTGACGGGCCGCTCCGTGTTCTCGCGCAGCGTAAGACAAGGGATGCCGAGCGCGGTCGTCTCCTCCTGTATGCCGCCCGAATCCGTCAACACCAGACGCGCGCCGCTGTAGAGACGCAGGAAGTCGAGATAGCCGAGCGGCTCGACGAGGCGCACGCGGCCCGCGCGCTCCAAGCCTTCGAGCAGACCGAACTCCGCGAGCATCTTTCGCGTGCGCGGGTGCGCGGGAAAGATGACGGGCAGACGCTCGCCGACGCGCTCAAGCGCGGAGATGATGCCGCCGAGCGTTTCGGCGTCGTCAACGTTCGAGGGACGGTGGAGCGTGACGACCGCGTAAGGCTCGTTCGCAACGCCCAACTCTTCACGCGCGAGCGAGGCGCGCGAAAGCTTTAGATGCTTGAGGAGCGAGTCAATCATCACGTTGCCGACGAGCCTTATGCGCTCAGGCGCGATGCCTTCATCGAGAAGGTTGCGGTCGGCGTCCGCCGAGGGCGTGAGCAGAAGGTCTGCGATCTGGTCTGTGAGAAGGCGGTTGATCTCTTCGGGCATCGAGCGGTCGCGGCTGCGAAGTCCAGCCTCGACGTGCGCCACCGGGACGAGCAGTTTCGCGCACACGAGCGCGCACGCAAGGGTCGAGTTAACGTCGCCGACGACGACGACCCAGTCGGGCCGCTCGCGCAAGACGACCGGCTCGAAGAGCTGCATGACGGCTGCGGTCTGCTGCGCGTGACTCCCCGACCCCACGCCCAAGTGAACGTCCGGCTCAGGCAATCCGAGGTCTTGAAAGAACGCGTCCGACATGCGCGCGTCGTAATGCTGCCCCGTATGCACGACGAGCGGCGCGAACTCCTGCGCGCGCCGCCCCATCGCCTCCACCACGGGCGCGACCTTCATGAAGTTTGGCCGCGCGCCGACGACGTTGATTACTTTTAGCACTACTCGTAGGCTCTGCTGCGGTGTCGCGCGGCAACTATCTCAACCGCGCGCCCCGCATCGTCTATTGTGTAGATGACGCGATAGTCTCCGACACGAATTCGCCACCGATTCTCAGCGCCGACGAGCTTACGACAGCCGGCTGGCCGCGGCTCATTCGCCAATCCGCGAATTGCCTGAATGACTCGAACCTGCGCGCCTGCATCCAGCGCCCTGATCTCTTTTTGCGCGGAGCGTTTGACGCTGACGGTGTAAGTCGCACTACTCATTCAGTAGTCCGTCGGCGCGCAACTTCGCCTCGAACTCTTCGAGAGGCGTGGAAGGCTCGTCGGCGCGCTCGTCCGCGAGGATGTTGTCGTAGATGTCCTCCCAGACCTCGCCCCATTCTTCCAGATCGAGAAGGACTGCGACCTTCCGCCCTTCCGTGTCCGTCACGAATTGAATGCCTCTCATTGCCACGATTCTCCCCGATACTTTCTTACAGCCGGACTATCTTGGCGCAACTATCTTTGCGAAGCTCGCGGCTGAGCGCGTTTCTTGTGTCCACGATGAGCTTCGATAGAGCGCACACCCTCCCGTAATCAATCCCGCTGTGGTCGGTGACGATGATCGTGCAGTCGGCGTCGCGAAGCTCTTCGTCCGCAAGCTCCGACGACTGCAAAGGCTCGCCGCCCGCTTCGGTGTGCGCGTCGTCGAACCGAATCTCCTGAACGTATGGGTCGTGGTAACGCACCTCCGCCCCCTTCGCCCGAAGCCTGTCAATGATAGAGAGCGCGGGGCTTTCGCGCACATCGTCAATGTCCTTCTTGTATGCGACGCCGAGCAGAAGCACGCGCGACCCCTTCAGAGACTTTCGCTCGTCGTTCAGACCGTCCGTCACCAGTTGCACGACGTGGTCGGGCATGCGCGAGTTGACCTCTTCGGCAAGCCCTATGAAGCGCGAGTCGAAGCCGTGCTGGCGTGCCTTCCAAGAGAGATAGTGCGGGTCGAGCGGGATGCAGTGGCCGCCGATGCCGGGGCCGGGGTAGAACGCCATGAAGCCGAAAGGCTTTGTGGCCGCCGCGCGTATCACCTCCCAAGTGTCAATCCCTAAGGCGTAGCAGAGCCGCGCCATCTCGTTCGCCATGCCGATGTTCACCGCACGGAAGGTGTTCTCCAAAAGCTTCGCCGCCTCGGCCACGCGCGCGCTCGTGACGGGGTGAACCTGCCGGACAATCTGGCCGTAGAGCTGCGCCGCGACCTCCGTGGAGTCGTCCGTGCATCCGCCCACGACCTTCGGGATGTTGTCGGTGTGAAACTGCGGGTTGCCGGGGTCAACCCTTTCGGGCGAGAAGGCGAGCAGGAAGTCTTCGTCGAGCTTGAGTCCGCGCTCCTCGAACATGGGCAGCAGCACTTCGTCGGTCGTGCCCGGATAGGTCGTTGATTCGAGGATGACGAGCTGGCCGCGCCGCAGGCGACTTTGAATCTCCGTGGCCGCGGCGAGGATGTACGAGATGTCAGGCTCTTTGGTCTTACGCAGAGGCGTCGGCACGCAGATGATTATCGCGTCGCAGGAGGATAGCTCCGAGAAGTCGGTCGTGGCGGAAAGACGCTCGCCCGCGACCACTTCCTGAAGCACGGACGAGGGCACGTCGCCGATGTAGGATTCGCCGCGGTTGATCGCGTCGGCCTTCTTCGAGTCCACCTCGAAGCCCACGGCTCGCAGCCCCTTGCGCGCGAACTCGACCGCGAGCGGCAGCCCAACGTAACCGAGACCTATGACGCCTACGCGCGCCTGCTTCGTCTCGATGAGTTTCTGAATTTCTTCTTTGACCATGAATGTGTTCGGATGATGATTCAAGATATGTAAGACAGGGAGAACCCTGCACGTCCCCGCAAAGTTCAAGACTAGGCAACAAGCGACGTACGTGTCAAGCAAGCCCTCCGGGCGCATAGCTATCATTCTTGAGTTTAGAGCAGGTGAAGCTCACCGCGGAGGCGCAGAGGACGCAGAGTTCGCGCAGAGAAAACCTCAACTCTCTGCGCCCCTCCGCGTCCTCTGCGCCTCCGCGGTGAATTGCCTCTATCACCATACTCAAGAATTGATAAATCCTGTCGAGCGCGTGGCGGACGGTGCGCTCCGCCGGAGGGGTCTGCTATCCTGCATGCGACGACGCGAAGCGTCTTGAAGCTAACTCCCTGACTGAAATGAAACGCTGCCCCGCCTGCCAGCGCGTCTACGCCGACGATACGCTGAAGTTCTGCCGCGCGTGCGGCACGCCCCTCGGCGGCTCGTCGCCGCGCGATGACTCGCGCCCGACGCTCATGCTCCCGACGGACGCGGGCGGCGAGGGCGCGACGGAGATTCTGGACGCGGCGGCGGCAAGCGGCGAGGGGGCGACCTCCTCATCCTTAACAAACTCTTCTCAGCTAACGCGCACGCTCACGCCCGCGCGCAGGCGTCGCGCGTCGGCGCGTCGCGCGATTGACTCGCTCGCCGTCCTCCCGCTCGCGAACGCTTCGCAAGACCCGCAGGCCGAGTACCTCTGCGACGGCATCACGGAGAGCATCATCAACAGCCTCTCGCAGCTCCCGAAGCTGCGAGTCGTTCCGCGCGCGACCGTCTTTCGTTACAAGGGGCGCGACGCCGACCCGCTCGCCGCGGGGCGCGAGATGGACGTGCGCGGGGTGTTGACGGGGCGGCTTCTAAAGGTCGGCGAGCTTCTGGTCGTGAGCGCCGAGCTGGTTGACGTGGCGCTCGACGCGCAAATCTGGGGCGAGCAGTTTCGCTACGAGCTGGCCGACATCTTCGCTTTGCAGGAGCGCATCTCGCAGGAGATAAGCGCGAAGATGCGTCTGCGTCTGACGGGCGAGGAGAAGCGCCGTCTGGGCAAGCGGCACACGGCCAGCACGGAGGCTTACCACCTCTACCTCAAGGGCCGCTACTGCCTGAACAAGCGCGCGACCGAGTGGATCAGGAAAGGCATCGAGCACTTCGAGCGCGCGATTGAGCTTGACCCCGCCTTCGCGCTCGCGCACGCGGGACTCGCTGACGCATACGCCTTTCTAGCCTCCTCGACAGGCGAGCAGCCGCCCGCCGAGTTCTACCCGAAGTCGGAGGCCGCGGCGCGACGCGCGCTTGAGCTTGACGACACGCTCGCGGAGGCGCACACCTCGCTCGGCTTCTACCGACTACTTTTCGAGTGGGACTTTCGCGGGGCGGCGCGCGAGTTCCGACGCGCGATTGAGCTGAACCCGAATTACGCGAACGCGCACGACGGGCTGAGCTTCTACTACAAGGCTACGGCGCAGCACGAGCGTGCGGTGCGCGCATGCCGCGAGGCGCAGAGGATAGACCCGCTCTCGTTGTTCGCGGGCGTGAGCCTCGGTTGGGCCTTCTACTTCGCGCGCCGTTACGAAGAGGCAATCGCGCAGAACCGCAAGGCGCTTGAGCTTGACCCGCGCTTCATCTTCGCGCACTGGAACACGGGGATGGCGCAGTCGCAGGCGGGCAAGCACGACGAGGCCGTCGCGAGCCTTCGCCGCGCCGTCAAACTTTCCGGGGGCGGCCTCGCCTTCAAGGCTCACCTCGCATACGCCTGTGGTCGTGCAAAGAACTGCGGAGACGAAGCGCGCGCTCTAATCGGCGAGCTTGAAGGGCACGCCTGTGCACGCTACGTACAGTCTTACTACTTCGCCGTCGCGCACCTCGGCCTCGGCGAGCACGACGACGCGCTCGAATACCTCAGCCGCGCGGCGGACGAGCGCTCAGGCTTTCTTGCGTACCTGCGCGTCGAGCCGATGTTCGACCCGCTCCGCCCCGACCCACGCTTCAAGGAGTTGGAGCAGCGAGTCGGGCGCGCGCGTTGAGAGCGTCAACGCATTCTCGTTGACAAGTCGCCGCGACGCGGCACAACATACGCCGCCTTCAATAAATCCTCCGCCGTGTGAAAACTAAATGACAGCGAAAGCCGAAGAG
Organism: Pyrinomonadaceae bacterium; assembly: GCA_035630035.1. GTDB lineage: Bacteria > Acidobacteriota > Blastocatellia > Pyrinomonadales > Pyrinomonadaceae > QHXN01. The sequence continues at coordinate 22,488 of DASQLL010000512.1, forward strand.
GAAAAGTCTGAGCATCTGGAGAAGGGACTTGGGCTGCTAGACGCGACGATGATCGTCGTCGGCTCGATGATCGGTTCGGGGATTTTCATCACGTCCGCGGAGTCTTCGCGCCTCGTCGGTGCGCCGGGCTGGCTTCTCGTCGCGTGGGCGCTCGCGGGGCTGCTCACGATAACGGGCGCGCTGTGTTGCGCCGAGCTTGCGGCGATGATGCCGCGCGCGGGCGGGCAGTACGTCTTCCTGCGCGAAGCATACGGCGCGCCCGTCGGATTCCTGTTCGGGTGGTCGCTGTTTCTGGTCATACAGACGGGGACGATAGCGGCGGTGGCCGTCGCGTTCGCGCGCTTCACGGGCGTGCTAGTGCCGTGGGTCGCATCGGATCATTACCTCGTCGCGCCGCGGATACTTCCCGGCATACTCGGCGGCTACGCCGTCTCGCTCTCGACCGAGCAACTCGTCGCCGTCGCGCTCATACTCCTGCTCACACTCACGAACACACGCGGGCTGAAACTCGGCAAGCTCATACAGAACACTTTCACTCTGACGAAGACCGCCGCGCTCGCAGGACTCATACTCGTCGGCTTGCTGCTCGGCTGGAACAACCTGAGCGCGGCTTACACTTCGGCGGGGTGGGACTCTTGGGCGAACGGTTGGACGCCGCAGGCCGCGCAGCCCGGCCTACAGGCGGCGGGCGGACTCGCGCTCGCGATGCTCGTGGGGCGCGCGATGACGGGGCCTCTGTTCGCGCAGTCGGCTTGGAACAACGTGACGTTCATGGGGAGCGAGATTCGCGACCCCGGCAAGAACCTTCCGCGCGCGCTGCTCGTCGGATGCGGCGTGGTCGTCGCGCTCTACCTGCTCGCGAACCTCGCATACGTCGTGACGCTGCCGCTCGACGTGATGCAGAAGCCCCCGAACAGCATCGCGACGGCGACGATGCAGGCGGCGCTTGGGGCCGCGGGCACGGCCTTGATGGCGGCGGCGATTATGATCTCGACGTTCGGCTGTAACAACGGATTGATTCTGGCGGGCGCGCGCGTCTATTACGCGATGGCCTGCGACCGGCTGTTCTTCGCGCGCACGTCGCGTCTGAACGCGCGCCACGTGCCCGCGGTCGCGCTCGTCGTGCAGGGACTCTGGGCCGCGCTCCTCGTGCTGCCGCGCACGGTGAGGTTCGACGCGGGAGGCGACGCGCTCGCGCCCATTTACGGAAACGTCTACACGCAACTGCTCGAATACATAATCCCGGCTGACTTGGTCTTCTACGTGTTGATGGTCGGCGCTGTTCTCATCATGCGCCGCAAAGCGCCCGACGCGGCGCGTCCCTACCGCACGCCCGGCTACCCGCTCGTCCCCATCGTCTACATACTGCTCGCGTCGCTCCTCATCCTCGATCTTATTTATCTCGCGCCGCAGACCTCCGGCGTCGGCTTCCTCATCGCCCTCACGGGCCTGCCGGTCTACTTCGCTTGGCGAAGCAAAGTAAGAAGTCAGAACGCTGAGCGATGAACTGAAGACAAATGGCTCAGCAGTTCATCGCTCAGCGTTCTGACTTCTTACTTTTACTTAGCCCACTCGTCGGCGATCTTCGTCTCGACGTTGATGGGGACTTTCTTGACGTACTCCTCGCCCGCCGCGCACATCGCCTCCTCGACCGTCTTGGCCGTCTCCTCTGCGTCGGCTGCGCTCGTCTCGACGACTATCTCGTCGTGAACTACATTGACGATTGAAGTGCCCGTGCCGCGAAGTTGATCGTGCAGCAATCGCAGAGCGCGCTTGACGATGTCAGCGCTCGATCCCTGAATGGGTGAATTTTTGCCGTTGCGTTGCGCGAGCGAGGCGGCCTGTTTGTCGTCGGGGTCGAAGTTGAAGCGGAAGAGGCGGCCCGCGACGGTGCGCGGGGCCGTGCGCTCGCGCAACGCCTTTAGGGCGGCCTCGCGCAGCCAAGTGTCGAGGCCGCGATAGGTCGCGAAGTAGCGGCGCAGGAGGTCTTCCGACTGCTCCTGCGAAAGCCCCGTCATCAGCGCGAAGCGGCGCGCGCCGATGCCGTAGACGACGCCGAAGTTCAGACGCTTTGCGAAGTCGCGCTGCTCTTTGGTCACCGAGTCGAGCGCAACATTGAAGACCTGCGCGGCGGTCACGCGGTGCAGGTCTGCGCCCGACCGGAAGGCTTCGACGAAGCCGGGGTCGCCCGTGAAGTCCGCGAGGATGCGAAGCTCTATCTGCGAGTTGTGACTGACGAAGCCATCACTGATGTAAGTCATCGGCCCCGGCACTGAGAGGTCGAAGACTTGTTGCGTGCCCGCCTCTTCGACCGACGCCACGGGAAGAAACATCTGGTTGTACGCAGTAATCCGCTTGAGTTCCAGCGCGCGTGCTACCTCCGGGTAGTCAGCTTCGACTGTCCGGGCCAGCGCAGCGCTGACAGGGCGTCCCAACGAGGAGGTGTTATTTAACAGTCGTCTGACTTCTCCCGAAAGCTGCAAGCCACGCGCCTTCCGTTTGAGATTGGGCATATTGCCGACCACGGTCTTGCCCGTCCAGCGTCGCGCAAGCGCAGCCAGTTTCTCGCTCTTGCGCGCCGAGATGAACCCGACCCGCTCACGGAAGTTGTCGAGGCCCGACGCGAGAACGGAGACGTGCCAACATGTAAACCTCCTGCCGGGGCCGGTGTTTCGCTGCCGCCTGAAGGTCGCCGGGATGCCAAGGACTAGGAGTAATTGGTGTACCTCCTTAGCCAACTGCCTCCGCGCTGAACTGAAGCTCACCTTCCCTGTATCACTGTCGGTGACCGAGCCGTCGGCCTCGAAAAGACCACGAAGGTAAGAGGCGACCACCGAGGGGCGGCTCCGCCAGAGGAAGCCGGGCACGCCGTCTTTGCTCATGCCGATGGCCGCGCACCATTTGACCAGCGGCACGCTGTTAAGGGCGAACTCGCTCACGCCGCGGTACATGCCGCGGCTATGGACGGCGATGTTGAATGCCTTCGCCGCGTATTCGTCAAGCAGCCGAGCGACATCCTCGTCAAGGCTATTGACCACCCATCCAAGATGGTTCGGCTGAAACGTACCGTCGCCGGTCATGTAGCCTATGAACAGTGCCGCATCCTCGTCAGCCAGCTCCGGCGTTCTCAGATTCTTGTTGTTATTGAAATGTGTGCTGACCGCGTCGGGCAGAACAGTGTAGGGTAAATCGTCGGAGAGGCCGCGTCCGGGTTGCACGGCCACACAGTCTTCCGGTCGTAGGTCTCCGATCCTGCGCCAGATGTAGTTGCCTCTCGCATCAAGCACGCGGACGCGGTGCAGTCGCGTTGCCGTCAGCTCATAGCCATTTTTAAGTCTGACGTTTACGACCGATAACCGCCCGCGGTCAATGACCGCAGTGACGGCAGCCGTGTCGCCGTCTTCAAGGTAAACGTCATCTCCGGGACGAACATGCTCGATTGGTAACAACCCGCGCTTGGTCGCGACGCGCGTTCCCGCGGCGACGCAATAATCGGCGACCACGAGCTTGCGTCCTTCGGGCGCGCGGAAGCACCGGCGCATGTCGAAGGCGTGGGGGATTTGCTGAACGTTGGGATCGGTCGCCGACATTCTCCCCGTGGGAGCGCCGATCTGGTGGAAATGCGTGTGGAT